>NZ_JBFUKN010000133.1:0-11636 GCF_056400845.1 Mycobacterium sp. P4_H6
ACCGACCTGTTCCCGAACCGACCTGTTCCCGATCCTGGAGTTGGGCACCAGCGCGAAGATGCTGTCGGTGGTGCCGCTGATGGCCGGTGGCGGACTGTACGAGACCGGTGCCGGTGGCTCGGCGCCCAAGCACGTCAGCCAGCTGGTCGAAGAGAACCACCTGCGCTGGGATTCGCTCGGTGAGTTCCTCGCCATCGGCGCCAGCCTGGAGGATATGGGCAACAAGACCGACAACGCCAAGGCCAAGCTGCTCGGCGAGACGCTGGACACCGCCGTCGGAAAGCTGTTGGACGAGAACAAGTCTCCGTCGCGCAAGGCCGGCGAGCTGGACAACCGCGGCAGCCAGTTCTACCTGTCGCTGTACTGGGCGCAGGCGCTCGCCGAGCAGACCGAGGACAAGGAACTCGCCGAGCACTTCGCCCCGYTGGCCAAGACGCTCGGTGAGAGCGAGGACGCCATCATCTCCGAGCTCAACGAGGTGCAGGGTGGGCACGCCGACATCGGTGGCTACTACTACCCGGACCCGGAGAAGACCGCCGCGGTGATGCGGCCGTCCAAGACGTTCAACGCCGTGCTGGAGTCCGCCAAGAGTTAGAACTGGCGTCAGCCCGCCGGCGGTGCCTCGCGCTTGCGCTCGGTGTGTTGGTCGACGAAATCGGCGATCAGCTCGGTGATCTGGCCGGGTGCTTCCAGCATCGGGATGTGGCCCAGTCCCGGCAGGCGGGTCACTTTGGCATCGGTTGGCAGATTCTCGATGAAGTACTTGGTGCCGCGCGGGCTGGGGAACACCCGGTCCTTCTCGCACAGCACCAGGTGTGTCGGCACACCGACCTGAGCCAGTTCCAGCAGACCCGGCAGGCGCAGCGTCTTGATGAGCAATTGGACGTAGGCCGTGCAGTGCGTGGCGTCCTCGACGAGGGCGACCAGGTCCGGCCGGCTGGGTCCGTCGGCGGGTCCGCTCACCGGCAGGGTGGCGATCCGGGTGCCGAACGGCAGGTCCAGGATGCGTGGCCCGAGCAGGCGTGCGGCGATCAGGGCCGGGCCGCCGGCCAGGAACTTCAGCACGGTCTCGTACTTGGTGGGGGAGTGCTGGCTCCATCCGCCGGCCGGCGCGATGGCGGTCAGGGTGCGTGCCCGGCCACGGCGCTCCAGTTCGAAGGCCACCCAGCCGCCCAGCGAATTGCCGACGATATGGGCTGTGTCCCAGCCGATCTGGTCCATCCGCCGCTCGACGTCGTCGACGAGGGCGGCGGTGTCCAACAGCCACGTGCCGGCGCGGGAGCCCCCGTTGTGGCCGATCATGGTGGGTGCCAGCACCTCGAAGCGGCCGGTGTCGGCGAGCTGATCGGCTACCGTGCGCCACACGTTCTGCGAGCACAGGAACGGGTGCAGCATGAGGATCGGTTCACCCGTTCCGTGGTGAATGGGTGCGCGTTGGGTCATAGCGCCCGACAGTATGGCGGTACCGCCGGTACCGCAAGGCTCGGCGGGCAGGGGGGCCTCCCGCTTGCGGGGGAGAGCGCAGCGACCGGGGGATATGTGCTGCTGTCGGAGGCGTCCACTAGGGTCGTCCACCGTGATCGTCACCACCGTCAACGTCAACGGCATCCGCGCAGCGGTCAAACAGCGATCCACGGAGAACCTCGGCCTGCTGCCGTGGCTGAAGGAGAGCACCGCCGACGTCGTCTGCCTACAGGAGACCCGCGCCGACGACGAACAACTCGCCGAGGCRCTGGCCCCGGCCCTGGCCGACGGCTGGCATCTCGCCGCAGCCGAGCCGCATGTCAAGGGCCGCAACGGTGTTGCCGTGCTGTCCCGCACCCCGTTCGACGCGGTGCGCATCGGTTCGGGCTCCGAGGAGTTCGCCGAGCACGGCCGCTACATCGAGGTCGACACCGCCGGCGCCACGGTGGCCAGCGTGTACCTGCCGACCGGTGAGGCCGAGACGGAGCGCCAGCTGGAAAAGGAACGCTTCATGTCCGCGGTCGAGACCCGGATGGCCGCCCTGCTCGCCGACGGCCGCGACGCCGTGCTGTGCGGCGACTGGAACATCGCGCACACCGAGAGCGATATCAAGGCCTGGAAGGCCAATGTCAAGAAGGCGGGCTTCCTGCCCGCCGAGCGGCAGTGGCTGACCGAGCTGATGTCCACCGGCTGGGTGGACGTGGTGCGCCGGCTGCATCCGGATGTCGCGGGTCCGTACAGCTGGTGGTCATGGCGCGGCAAGGCCTTCGACAACGACGCGGGCTGGCGTATCGATTACCACCTGGCCAGCCCGGGCCTCGCCGCCCGTGCGGTGTCGGCGCGGGTGGAGCGGGCCGAACTGTACGCGTTGCGCTGGTCCGATCACGCCCCGGTGACCGTCGAGTTCTCCTGAGTCGACCAGTCCGGCCGCCTGCCCAGGTGCGCCAGTAGCCGGCCGAGATCCGTTGTGCCGGTGGCCCCGACGGCGTGCCCGAACGGTGCGTTCGCGGCCTCTCGGGACCCGTCGTCGGGGATGCCCAGCACGATCGGCAGCGCCGCGGCGACCACCTCGTCGGGTAGCTGGAACGGCAGCCCCAGGGCGGCGGCGACGTCCCAGCCGTGCACGACATAGTCCACGAAATGCATGGCCATCGCGATCGAGCCGGGAACCGTTGCGTCCGGACCGAATTCGGGCAGGGCGCACACGGCGTCATCGATTCCGTCCGCGCTGAAGGCCTCGAGCACATCGCGGGCGGCGGCAGCGTAACTGCCCGCCGGATCGGCCCGCACCTGCGCGCTGACCGTCTCGGGATCCCAGATCCGTACGTCGGCGCCGTCGCCCCGCACCGACGCGGCGAACCCGCTGTGCTGGACGGTCATGTGGGCAACCAGGTCGGCCAGCGTCCACCCCGCGCACGGTGTCGGCCGATCCAGGTCGGATGAAGTGACCGCTTCGACGACGGCAACGGAGTGCAGGACGGCGGTTCGGTGGGAGGGTGCGATACCGGCAGAAGTAATATGCATGAGCGTACGATAAGCGAAAGCATATGATTGGGCAACGCTTAGCATGTTGCGGTGCCGCGTCGTCCCGATCTCGCGGCCATGCTCGCCCCGTTGCTGCGCGACATGGCCGCCGCCGAGCTGCCCGTGCTGGAGGCGCACGACCTCACCATGTGGGGCTACGTCGTGCTGTGCGCGCTGGACGGCGGGCCGGTGCGCTCCCAGGCCGCCCTCGCCGAAGCGATCGGCGCCGACAAGACGCGCATCATCCGCACCCTCGATGACCTGCAGGACCGCGGTCATATCGAGCGCCAGGTCGATCCCGAGGACCGTCGGGTCCGCCTGCTGGCGATCACCGCGGCCGGGCAGCAGGTTAAAGACGCCGCGCAAGCCGAGATCCAGCGTGGCGAGGAACGCTGGCTGGGCCTGCTGAGCGCCGACGAGCGGCGCACCTTCCTCCGGGTGCTCGAGCTGCTGACCCGCGCGGAAACCGAATGACGGCAGTGCGAAAATCGAAGGATCATGAGCGTCCCCCCCAAGAGCGTCGTGTTCTCCGGCGCACAGCCCACCTCGGATTCCCTGCACCTCGGTAACGCGCTCGGTGCCGTCAACCAGTGGGTCAGCCTGCAGAACGACTACGACGCGTACTTCTGCGTCGTGGACCTGCACGCCATCACCGTCCCGCAGGAACCGGAGGTGCTGCGCAAGCGCACCCTGGTGACCGCCGCGCAGTATCTCGCGCTGGGTGTCGACCCGGCGAAGGCGACGGTGTTCGTCCAGAGCCACGTGCCTGCCCACACCCAACTGGCTTGGGTGCTGGGGTGTTTCACCGGTTTCGGGCAGGCGTCGCGGATGACGCAGTTCAAGGACAAGTCGCAGAAGCAGGGGGCCGAGGCGACCACCGTCGGGCTGTTCACCTATCCGGTGCTGATGGCGGCCGATGTGCTGCTCTACGACACCGCGCTGGTGCCGGTCGGCGAGGACCAGCGCCAGCACCTGGAGCTGGCCCGCGACATCGCCGAACGGATCAACGTCCGTCTTCCGGGGACCTTCGTGATCCCCGAGGCGATCATCCCCAAGGCGACCGCCAAGATCTACGACCTGCAGGACCCGACGGCGAAGATGAGCAAGTCCGCCGCCACCGATGCCGGATTGATCAGCCTGCTCGACGACCCGAAGAAGACGGCCAAGAAGATCCGGTCGGCGGTCACCGACAGCGAGCGTGAGATCCGCTTCGACCGCGATGCCAAGCCCGGCGTGTCCAACCTGCTCACCATCCAGTCCGCGGTGACCGGCACCGATATCGACACCCTGGTGGCCGGCTACGCCGGACGCGGCTACGGCGATCTCAAGACCGAAACCGCGGACGCGGTGGTTGAATTCGTCACCCCCATCAAGGCACGCGTCGACGAACTGCTCGATGACCCGGCCGAACTGCAGGCGGTGCTGGCCAAGGGGGCCGCCCGCGCCGACGAGGTCGCTTCGGCAACGCTGCAACGGGTATATGACCGGATGGGATTCTTGGCGCCCACGAGCTGACCACCCTGGGAAGGGATTACCGATGGCCTACCGCGAAGCGGTACCGACAGCCCCGTCCGACCAGGACAAACCAGGTGTGATGGACCGGTTGCGGGAGCGCTTCTTCTGGTTCAACCGCATCATGGTGGCTCAGGACCGCTACAACGAGTGCAAGGGCGACTTCTACGCCGCGGGCATCACGTACTTCACCATCTTCGCGTTGTTCCCGCTGCTCATGGTCGGTTTCTCCATCGGCGGGTTCGTGCTGGCCAACCAGCCCGACCTGATGATGGAGGTCGAGGAACGGATCAGGTCCAGCGTCTCGGGTGACCTCGGGTCCCAACTCGTGGAGTTGATGGATTCGGCGATCGACTCGCGCGGCACCGTCGGTGTCATCGGTCTGGCCACCGCCGCATGGGCCGGCCTGGGCTGGATGGCCAACCTGCGGGAAGCGCTGAGCCAGATGTGGGAGCAGCGGCACGAACCTGCCGGGTTCGTGGCCACCAAGCTGTCGGACCTGCTGGCACTGGTTTCGGCGTTCGTGGCGCTGGCGCTCACCATCGGCCTGACCGCGCTGAGCAAAGAGTCACCGATGACGACGGTGCTGGGCTGGTTCGGACTGCAGGATGTGCCGGGTCTGAGCGTCGGGCTGCAGGTGGCGTCCTGGGTGATCTCCATCGGGATCTCCTGGTTGCTGTTCACCTGGATCATCGCCCGGCTTCCGCGCGAGTCGGTCAGCTTCCGCAGCTCGCTGCGGGCCGGTCTGATCGCCGCGGTGGCGTTCGAGGTGTTCAAGCAGGTGGCTTCGATCTACCTGCGCTCGGTGGTGACCGGGCCCGCCGGGGCCACCTTCGGTCCGGTGCTGGGCCTGATGGTGTTCGCCTACATCACCGCCCGGCTGATCCTGTTCGCGACGGCGTGGGCCGCGACGGCCCCCGAGAACCTGGAGGCGGTGCCGATCGAACCGCCCGGCCCGGTCCGGATCAGCCCGCGGATCGAGGTGCGTGAGGGCGTCGGGATGTCCGGTGCCGCCGCGAGTTTCGCTGCCGGCGCGATCGGCGGACTCGGACTGTCCCGACTGCTGCGCTCACGTCGTTAGTGCCCGATCACCTTGAGGCCGACGACGCAGCCGATGATGCCGAGGATCAGCGCCACCTTGATCAGTGAGGCGCCCTCGGAACCGGTGAACATCGCGTAGCCCACGGTCAGGGCGGCGCCGATACCCACCCAGATCGCGTAGCTGGTGCCGATCGGCAGTGAGCGCATCGCGAAGGCCAGGCCCGCCATCGAGAACACCAGCGCCACACCGAATACCACTGACGGGCCCATTTTCGTGAAGCCCTCGGACCTGCCGAGCGCGGTGGCCCAGACGGCCTCCAGCACACCCGAGATCACCAGAATCAACCAAGCCATGACACACCCTCCGTGGCTCCGTCTTGTCGCTGGCCGGGTACGGTGCCGCCTCGTCCGGTGTCACATGGTGACATCGTCAACGGTAGCAAACCGGGTAGCGTGCGGGTGGTGTCTTTGGTCACCACCTGGTCTGCCGCAATGGGTCTCACGTTCCCCGTGGTGAATGCGCCCATGGGCGGCGCCGCCGGTGGACGGCTGGCCGCCGCGGTCTCGCGGGCCGGTGGACTGGGCATGATCGGAATGGGCAGTGCGGCGACCCCGGATCTGCTGCGCCGCGAACTTGCCGAACTCGGTGATGTGAGCGGGCCGTTCGGCATCGGGCTGGTGCACTGGGTCATGAGCGAGCAGCCGGACTTGCTGGACGTGGCGCTGTCCGCCCGGCCGGCGCTGTTGAGCGTCAGCTTCGGTGATGATTGGAGCTGGGTGCGGGAAGCCCATGACGCCGCGGTGACCGTCGCAGCGCAGGTCGCCACCGTCGACGACGCGATCGGCGCGGTGGAGTCCGGCGTGGACGTGCTGGTGGCCCGTGGTGCCGAAGGCGGCGGGCACGGGAAACCGGTGATGGGCACCCTGCCGCTGCTCACCGGGGTGCTGGACGCCGTCGACGTCCCGGTGCTGGCCGCCGGTGGCATCGCCTCGCCACGGGGCGTGGCTGCGGTGCTGGCGGCCGGCGCGTCGGCCGCCTGGGTGGGTACGGTCTTCGCGGCGTGCACCCAGGCGTTGATGCCTGACGATGCCCGCGCCGAATTGCTGGCCGGTTCGCAGACCGAGCTGACCTCCGAGCACGACATCGCGGCCGGATACCGGTGGCCGGCAGGCATTCCGGAACGGGTGCTGCGCGGGTCGGCGGTCAATGCAGGGCAGGGCGTGGGGCAGGTGCGGAGCCAGGCCGACGCCGGCGACGTCGTCGTGCAGCTGGGTGAGGGCGCGGCAGCGTTGTTGGGGCGCTGGGGTTCTCAGGCGCGCTGACGGTTCATCGACCGCGCCGCCATGATGAGGGCGAAGACGATGATGACGCCGACGAATCCGACGCCGACCCGCACGGGCAGCGCGTCGGCACTCGGCAGCGCGGTCGCGGCGACCGCGGTGGGGTCGGGAGCCTTCTCGGGCTCCGGGGCGGCCAGGGACGGATCGGGCTCGATCAGCGAGCCGATCGAGGTGCCCGGCGGCGTCGCGAACCCGTAGTCGAGCAGGCGGGCTGCCTGCTCCCACGGGGCGATGGGTACCCGGGTGCCCTTGAGCATGATCGCCACCAGCCGGCGGCCGTCGCGTTCGGCGGCGCCGACGAACGTCTGCCCGGCGTCATCGGTGTAGCCGGTCTTACCGCCCAGTGCGCCCGGGTAGTTGGCGAGCAGCTTGTTGTCGTTCTCCAGCTCGTAGGTCGGCCACTGGTACTGCTGGGAGCCGACGATCTTCGCGAAAGTGTCGTTCTGCCAGGCGTATCGGTAGAACAGGCCGAGGTCGTAGGCAGAGGTGCTCATGCCCGGACCGTCCAGACCCGACGGTGTGGCGGCGCGGGTGTCGCGGGCGCCGAGCTTGCGGGCCAGGTTGTTGATCTTCTGCAGCGCGGTGTCCATCCCGCCGAGCTGGGCGGCCAGCGCGTGGGCGGCGTCGTTGCCCGACACCATGAGCAGGCCGTGCAGCAGATCGCTGACGGTATAGCGCTCACCGTTCTTCACGCCGACGCTACTGCCCTCGGCGTGCTCGTCACCCTCGCTGCCGGTGATCATCCGGTTGATCGGCAGCTCCTGGATCGACTGCATGGCGACCAGCACCTTGATCACACTGGCCGGGCGGTGCCGCCCGTGCGGATCCTTGGCGGCGATGATCTCGCCGGTGTCGAGGTCGGCGACCAGCCACGCCTCGGCCGACACGTCACCGGGCACCGGCGGGGTGTCGGGTGCGGTGATCAGCCCGCAACCGCTGAGTGCGTCACCACCGAGCGGGGTGGCGGGGACCGGCAGCGGCTGCGGCGGCGGACCGGCCTTGGGGACCTCGGAGTCGTCGACCGCGGGCGGCGTCGTCACCTTGTATGGGCACGGGTCGGGGCCCGGGTCTGCGCCGGCCAGCGGCGCTCCGACCAGTGCGGAACCGGTCAGCATCAAGGTCGCCGTGACCGCACAAGCCACTCGGCGCAGCGAAACTTTGGAAGCCATCGTCTGTGCAGACTAGGAGATTCCGGACAGATTTCTGGGCCRCCACGCTGTGGCTGATGTGACTTGTGTGGTTTATGTGGCGAACCGGATCACATCCGGCGCGACGCCTCCGACAGCACGTTGTGCAGGATGTCGTAGATCGCGTCGAACTCGGCCTGCCCACTGATCAGCGGGGGAGCCAGCTGCACGACTGGGTCGCCACGGTCGTCGGCGCGGCAGTAGAGGCCGGCCTCCCACAGTGCGGGCGTCAGGTATCCGCGCAGCAGCCGCTCGGATTCCTCGTCGTTGAAGGTCTCCTTGGTCGCCTTGTCCTTGACCAGTTCGATGCCGTAGAAGAAGCCCTCACCGCGGACGTCGCCGACGATCGGCAGGTCGTAGAGCTTCTCCAGGGTGGCCCGGAAGGCCGGGGCGCTCTCCTTGACGTGGGCGTTGATGCCCTCGCGCTCGAAGATGTCGAGGTTGGCCAGTGCGACCGCGGAGGACACCGGGTGCCCGCCGAAGGTGTAGCCGTGGCCGAACACCGTCTGCCCGTCGTTGAAGGGTTCGAACAGCCGGTCACTGGCGATCATCGCCCCCAGCGGGGAGTAGCCCGAGGTCAAACCCTTTGCGCTGGTGATGATGTCGGGGATGTATCCGAAATCATCACAGGCGAACATCGATCCGATCCGGCCGTAGGCGCAGATCACCTCGTCGGAGACCAGCAGCACGTCGTACTCGTCGCAGATCTCGCGGACCCGCTCGAAGTATCCGGGCGGCGGCGGGAAGCAGCCGCCGGCGTTCTGCACCGGCTCCAGGAAGACGGCGGCGACGGTGTCGGGGCCCTCGAACTCGATGGCCTCGGCGATCCGGTCGGCGCAGTAGCGGCCCCAGGCCTTGGGGTCGGAGCTGAACTGCTCGGGAGCGCGGTAGAAGTTGGTGTTGGGCACCCGGAAGCCGCCGGGGGTCGGCGGATCGAACGGCGCCTTGAACGCCGGGATGCCGGTGATGGCCAGCGCTCCCTGCGGAGTGCCGTGATAGGCGATGGATCGCGATATCACCTTGTATTTGCCCGGCTTGCCGGTCAGCTTGAAGAACTGCTTGGCCAGCTTCCAGGCGCTCTCCACGGCCTCGCCGCCACCGGTGGTGAAGAAGACCCGGTTCAGGTCGCCCGGCGCGTAATTGGCTACCCGCTCGGCCAATTCGATCGCCGACGGGGTGGCGTAGGACCACAGCGGGAAGAAGGCCAGCTGCTCGGCCTGCTTGGCGGCCGCGGCAGCCAGTTCCTCGCGGCCGTGCCCGACCTGGACCACGAACAGCCCGCTCAGGCCGTCGATGTAGCTGTTGCCCTTGTCGTCGAAGATCCGGGTGCCCTCGCCGCGGGTGATGATCGGCGGGGTGATGCCTTCGCCGTGACGGGCGAAGTGCCCCCACAGGTGGCGGTTGGCCTTGGCGGCCAGATCGGTTGTCGCGCTTGTGTTTGTTTCGGTAATTGTCATCTCGTGCCCCAGTTGTATT
The DNA here is from genome assembly GCF_056400845.1 of Mycobacterium sp. P4_H6. NCBI lineage: Bacteria > Bacillati > Actinomycetota > Actinomycetes > Mycobacteriales > Mycobacteriaceae > Mycobacterium > Mycobacterium sp. P4_H6. Next base: position 9,546 of record NZ_JBFUKN010000133.1, read on the forward strand.
GCTGTTTGACTAGTTTCAGGTAAACCAACGTTTCGGTGGCTATCACTCCTGGGACGGCGCGGATTTTGGTGTTGAGCAGGTCGAGCAGGTCACCGTCGTCCTCGCAGACGACCTCGACGATGGCGTCGAATGTTCCCGCGGTGAGCACCACGTAGTCGACGGACTCGAGTGCGGCCAGCTTCTCGGCGACCTTGGTGGTGTCACCGGTGCACCGGATGCCGATCATGGCCTGCCGGGCGAAACCGAGCTGCATGGGATCGGTGACGGCCACGATCTGCATGACACCCGCATCGACCATCCGCTGCACTCGTTGACGCACGGCGGCCTCGGACAGGCCGACGGCCTTGCCGATGCCGGCGTAGGAACGTCTGCCGTCCTGCTGGAGCTTCTCGATGATGGCCTTCGAGAGCTCGTCCAGCTGGAAAGCGGCGCCGGGACGGGAATGGTTGATTCGCAGGGACACGGCGGACGCGCCGGGCTGGGAATCCGGGTTCGACATGTGACGATTGTGCACGGAATCCGTCGTTACAAGCAACTAATTCCATGAAATCAGCCGTACGACGTGCCACAGATTGCCGGAATGCGTAGGCTTGAGCTCTGTGAGTGCAACGCAAATCCCGGGCAGTTGGATCAACGGAGTAGTGGCGCAGACCGGCGGCGCGCCCTTCGAGGTCATCAATCCCGCCACCGGTGCGGTGGCCGCAACCTATGCGCTGGCCACCCCCGCCGACGTCGACGCCGCCGTCGCTGCCGCACGTGCGGCCCAGCCGGGATGGGCCGGCGCGACACCGGCCGAGCGGGCCGGCGTGCTGTTCAAGCTGGCCGAGTTGATGGAAGCGGAAGCCGACACCTTCATCGCCGAGGAAGTGGCCCAGTGCGGGAAGCCGGTGCGGCTGGCCACCGAGTTCGACGTCCCGGGCAGCATCGACAACGTGTCCTTCTTCGCCGGTGCGGCACGACATCTGGAAGGCAAGGCCACCGCCGAGTACTCGGGTGACCACACCTCCAGCATCCGGCGCGAGGCCGTCGGTGTCGTCGCGACCATCACGCCGTGGAACTATCCGCTGCAGATGGCGGTCTGGAAGGTCGTCCCGGCGCTGGCCGCCGGGTGCGCCGTCGTCATCAAACCGGCCGAGATCACCCCGCTGACCACGCTGACCCTGGCACGGGTGGCCAAGGCGGCCGGGTTGCCTGACGGTGTGCTCAACGTGGTGACCGGGTCCGGTGCCGATGTGGGTACCGCGCTGGCCGGCCATCGCGATGTCGACGTGGTCACCTTCACCGGGTCGACCGGGGTGGGCCGCAAGGTGATGGCCGCGGCCGCGGTGCACGGTCACCGCACCCAGCTGGAACTCGGCGGCAAGGCGCCGTTCGTGGTGTTCGACGATGCCGATCTGGACGCAGCCATCCAGGGCGCCGTCGCGGGTGCGCTGATCAACTCCGGGCAGGACTGCACGGCGGCAACCCGGGCGATCGTGTCACGCGATCTGTACGACGATTTCGTCGCCGGGGTCGGCGAGGTGATGAGCAAGATCGTCGTCGGCGACCCGAACGATCCGGATACCGATCTGGGACCGCTCATCTCGTTCGCGCACCGGGACAAGGTGGCGGCCATGGTGTCCCGTGCTCCCGATCAGGGCGCCCGGATCGTGACCGGTGGTGTCAGCCCGGACCTGCCGGGCGCGTTCTACCGGCCCACGCTGATCGCCGATGTGGCAGAGGATTCCGAGATCTACCGCGACGAGGTCTTCGGCCCGGTGCTCACCGTGCGCGCGTTCACCGACGATGACGACGCACTGCGCCAGGCCAATGACACCGTCTACGGTCTGGCGGCCTCGGCGTGGACCCGCGATGTCTACCGGGCGCAGCGGGCCTCCCGCGAGATCCACGCCGGCTGCGTGTGGATCAACGACCACATCCCGATCATCTCGGAGATGCCGCACGGCGGTGTCGGGGCATCCGGGTTCGGCAAGGACATGAGCGACTACTCCTTCGAGGAGTACCTCACCATCAAGCACGTGATGAGCGATATCACCGGTGCGGCCGAAAAGGACTGGCACCGCACCATCTTCACGAAACGTTAGATTGCGA
>NZ_JBFUKN010000134.1:0-11512 GCF_056400845.1 Mycobacterium sp. P4_H6
CCACGGCATGCTCACCAACGGCGACTTCTACCGCGATCCCGGCGCGGACTACTACACAACCCGACGACCTGGCCCCACCAAGAACCACGCCATCCGACAGCTCGAAGCCCTCGGCTACCACGTCACCCTCGAAACACTCAGCGACACCGCCTAACTCAACACCAATGCCGTAAGCCATCCAGACCCGACGACCGCTCCCCAGCGTGGTCACCAAGTGTGGTCACCAATGATTTCGTAAGAACTACACAGAGAAATTTTCAGCGGCGGGAACCGGCACGCACGACCGAGCCGGACCCGCCACGACGCCGCTGCCTGCGGACCGGACAGAACCGAACCGCCAGAGCCGACGAACCGAATCGCCGTCGGGCACGGGCGACTAAGCAGCCTCTTTGTCCGCCTTCTTGGTATCGGACTTCTTCGCGTCAGCCTCGGCGTCCCCGGCGGTCGACGCGGTCGCCGCCGGCTTCTTCTTCTTGGGGGTGAACGCATTGGTGATGTCTCGCACCAGGTTCTGCAGAGGGTTCTTCTTGACCGTCGGCTTCTTCACCACCGGCGCCTCCGCCTCGACCTCGGGTTCGGCCTCAGCCTCGGACGCCGCCGGGGTTTCAGCGGGAGCCTCTGCCTCAGAGGGAGTTTCGGCCTTGGTTGGTTCCTCGGCCGCCTCGTCGGTGTCCTCGTCCTCCGGGGCCGCATGCTTGGGTGCCAGCCCGGAGTCCTCAGGGCTCTCGGCGCTCGGGTTGGCGGCATGCTTGCCCGTGGGGACGTCGCCATCGGGATCCACCGACAAAGTGACCAGTTTGGCGTCCGGGTCTGGAACCTCGCCTGCCGCCGCCGCCAGCGTGCGGGCCGCATTGGGCGACTGGCGACCCGCCTGCCCGGTGAGTCCGGCGACCAGATTGTCGAGGCCCTCCTGCAGGCCCGCGGTGAGACCGCCCAGATTCAGTCCCTTGGTGAGGGTCTGGATCAGCTTGCCCAGATTCTCCAGGACGTTGGGCGGGGCCGCGCTGGGCTTACCGCTGATGAACTCCTTGTGGAAGCCGTTTGCCAGCGAGGTCAGCACATCGTTGATGGCCCTGCCCCAGTTGACGTCCGGGAAGGACATGAACGGTGTCGCGGTGTCCGGGTCGTCCAGCGTGCGGGTGTAGGTGCCGTCCGGGTTGCGCACCACGTCGGTGTAACCGAGGTTCACCAGGCTGGTGAGCGCGGGAGCGAGCGCGTTGGCCAGCCGGATCGGGAGAGTGCCCAGCGTCCCGAAGCTCACCATGTTCAGCAGGTCACCGGCCAGATACAGCGGCTCCAACAGAGGCAGGGTGCTGGTCGCCAATGTCAGATAGATGTTGATGTTCAGCGGATTGCCGAGATCCAGTGCATCGCTGACGGTCTCCCCGACCTCTTCGAGGATCTGGTCCAGCGCACTGTCCAGCTCCACACCGCGCAGGATGTAGGACGCGCCGATGGTGCCTGCCAGCAGGTTGTTGAACAACGTGAACGGATTCGGCCAGGCCGCGAAGTCCGAGTACGGCTGGTACTGAACGGTGGCGTCCACCTTGATCGGGACAAGGTTCGCCGCACCGAGCTCGATTCCGGTGCCCAGCACCGGGATGCCGGTTCCCACGTTGGTGGCCTGCACATCCGGGGTGATCATGTCGATACCGAGCAGATCGAACAAGGGGTAGAACCGGGCGAGCATGCCGCCGTTGGCGCGGCCCACATTGTTGGCCAGGATCATCGGCAGCAGGGTCAGGCTGCCCAACGGGCCGCCGCCGTTCGCGCCGAGACGGGGCTGATTCTTCAGATCGTCCAGAACCTGCTGGTAGGCCGATCCTGCTGCCATCGCACCGAATCCCGATCCGACGACGATCGGGATACGCACCTCGATGACGTTGAGGTCGGGCAGGTTGATGTTCTCGATACCGTTGAGCACGGCGTCGATGAGGGGTCCGAGCAGAGGAATCCCGCCGACCGCGTCCCCTGCCAGATCCAGGACGCCGTCCAGCAGCTTCTCGACGCCGATGTCCAGGTACGGCGTCTGGTTGATGGTCTCGGCCACCGCGTTCGCGGTGCCGGGCGTCCAGCCCAGGTCAAGTCCGGCGAGCATCTTCAGCAAGGTGAACGGTTCGCCGGCGGTGATGATGTTGATACCGGGAATGTTCAGTCCGGCCAGATTCAGCGGATCCGAGAGGTCCAGCCCGACAAGGCCCAGGACTGCCGACAGCGTGATGTTGCCCCGGGCATCGGTGATGTTCAGCAGGTCAAGGATTCTGATGAGCAACGGCGTGACGACGCCACCCAGGATCGGTTCGAGCACCGGCCCAAGACCTATCGGAATCGCACCCAGGATGTCGTCGAGGAACGCCGTCGGGATCTGACTGAGCAGGGTCTCGATGTTCAGGCCGAAACCGCCGGCCAGATTGACGCCGGCCAGCGCCCGCTCGTAGGCCGCGATGAATTCCTGAAAGGTGTTGTAGCCGGTCTGCCCCGCGCCGCCGGTGACATCGGCCAGGCTGCCGGGCGGACCGAACGGGCTGACCGCCGCGCTCAGGTCGACCGGCTGCTCCACCACCCGTAGGTAATGCTCCTCCGGGCGCGGGATCGGAGTCGGCGCTGCCGCACCGACCGTCAGCGCCGTCGCAGTCGCCGTCGCGGCCGTGACCACGGCGATCCGCCTGGTCCGCTCCGCCACGTTCCGGTGTTTTCCAGCCATCAGCCCCACGCCTCCCCCGCTGCCCCATGCAGTTCTCAGCGGGAACTTAACATTCAAGATCGCCGCGCTGGGGCGTTTGCGGAGGTAATGATCGGCGGCGTCGATCAGGGCTGGCGCATCACGGTCCGCAGTACCCGATCCCGCACGCGCGCTGGCAAATTCGTCATCAGCGCCACCTGTAGACGCGGTCCAGCGCCGACGATGTAGCGGGGGCGCGGCCGTCTCGCGGTGAGCGCCGCGCGTACCACGTCAGATACCTTCTCGGGCGCCACCGCAAGCCTTTGCGAGATCGGCACGGACTTGCGCATTCCATCGACATGGCGCCCGTACAGCTCACGTTCGGCGGGCGTCAGCGCGGCCTCCACATCGTCGACCATGGTGCCCGCGGTCCGCCACATATCGGTGTCGGTCTGCGCCGGTTCGATCAGCACCACGGGAATCCGCCACGGGCTCAGCTCCATTCGGAGGGCATCCGCAGCCGCCTCCAACGCGAATTTCGACGCCGCGTACGCCCCGATCAGAGGAGTCGACAACCGGCCGTTCACGCTCGAGATGAACAGCACCCGGCCGCGGCCTGCCCGCAGGCGGGGCAGCACGGCCCGGGTCACCGCGAGCTGACCGACGACGTTCACGTCCAGCTGTCTGCGCCATTGCTCGCTGGTGAGAGTTTCCATCGGTCCGGCCATCACGACACCGGCGTTGTTCACCACCGCGTCCAACTGCGCGGGCAGCGCGCTGTCGAGTGCGGCGATCTGCGCGTCATCGGTGACATCGAGGATGATCGTCGAAATATGCTGTGGGTCAACAGCTGTCAGTACCGCGCCGTCTGCCTCGCTGCGCACGCCCGCGATGACATCCCAGCCGTGGGCGGCCAGTTGTTCGGCGATGGTGCGGCCGATACCCCGGCCAGCGCCGGTGACCAGGACTGTAGGCATCCGGCCAGACTATCCGTCGCCGGGAGCTGCCGGGCCGAAGGCGAAGATCAGGGCCGCCGCCGTGACGACCGCCGCGGCCAGCCCGATCGCCGGCGCCACCACGTGCAGTGTCAGCGTCGCGCCCAGCACCGCTCCCGCACACATCGTCAGCACCACGGTGTAGCGCAGCTTCTCGCGTTGTCCGGTGCCGCCGGCGATCCTGCTGTCGAACCCGATGCCGACGATGGTCTGGGTCAGCACGGTGGTGCTGAGTTCCTGGATACCGAACTGCCGGGCGGAGGCGTTCTGGATGCCGAATGCCACTGCGAGGCCGGCGATCAGGATGAGTTTGGTGTTGTCGTGGTAACGCAGCACACCGCTTCCGGCCAAGATGGCAAGGACGATCAGCAGCATGACCTCCACCGACAGCGCGACCGTCAGCCAGCGGCGCTGCGAGGAACCGAGGTGGCGTACCAGCCGTCCGCCGATGACTGCGCCGGTCACGAAGCTGAGGAAGGCCACCACCGCAGCCCACAGGTCCACCCCCGAATGCGGGACGAGCCAGAATCCCAGGAAGATGACATTGCCGGTCATGTTGGCCACGAACACATGACCGAGCACCAGCACGCTCACCGCGTCGACCAGTCCGGTCGCGAAGGTGAGCAGCAGCAGCGCCGTGACGGTCAGGCGGTGCGAGACGGGCGATTTCATGAACGCGTGCCCGGCAGCCGTCAGAGCCTGGGAGTCAGATCCAGAGAAGTGATGGCGTTCATCTGGGTGATGAGCCAGTCGGTCCCGCGTTTCTCCATGTTCAGACGGTAGGACAGGTAGCGAAGCGACGGGATGTTCTTGGTCACCGGACTGGTCGCCACCGAGTTCGTGTAGACGATCGCCGATGCGCTGTCGGTGTCCAGCGACTCCACCGCCGCGCCGAGCACCTGGGTGTTGTTGGACACCTGGGCCTGCTTGTTGGGTGCGGCGATCGCGTCGATGTATTTGCGGTACTCGGCCTGGAAATCCCCGCCGAGGAACTTGGCGGCCCGGTCCGGCAGGGTCTCCATGTCCTCAGGTGTGTAGGTCCACAGCGTCGTGATGGCATTGGCGGCGGTGCCCGCGATGTCCAGCTTCACCTGGACCAGGGCGCGGTCGGTCAGATACGGCGCCGCATTGGCCCCGGCGAAGGCGGCGGCAGCGACGAACACGGCGGCGCCGGCGACAGCCGCGACCTTCACGCCGCGACTCGGTGCACGGTGCGGCACCAACACGGGTTCGGCGGCCGCGTCATCGTCGGCCGCTGCGTCGGCAACCGCATCTTCGGTCGCGTCATCGTCGGCCGCTGCATCGTCGGTCACGGCGGCGTCTGTCGTGGGCTCGACGTCGGCGTCTGCCTCGGAGGTCAGATCACCTGAATCAGCCGGCTGATCTTCCACTGCTGTCCCTCCTTGATCGCCGTTGCCACCCAACGACTTCCGGTCTCGATGGTCTGCTTGCCGTCCGGGGTGGTGGTGGTCATCTTGGTCGCGACCAGCACATCGGCGCTGCCGTCGTCGTTCCACCGTTGCACACCCGCCTCCAGCACCTCACCGTTGGTGGGTTCGTTGCGGGCCACCTGCAGCACGATCTCGTTCTGCTTCTCGGTGAACGTCTTCACGAATTCCCCGGTGCCCTGGGCGCGTATCCGGTCGGCGTAGTCGTTGGCGTTGAACGGATCCAGCGTCGTGTAGGCCCGCATGAAGGCGCGCACATAACCCAGTGCGTCGGCATCGCGGATCTGGATCCGGCGGTCCGACTCGTGGGCAACGGTCATGAACATGGCGAGGCCCAGCGTCACGGCGACCAGCAGCGCGGAGATCCCCGCGACCAACGGCAGACCCCACCGGGGCGGCGGATCGACCGGTGCGTAGAAGTACTCCGGTGCCTCGGTGTCGACGACGCGGCGCGGGCTCATTGGCCACCCCCGGTGCGGGGCTTTGTCAGTACGGACAGATTCTGCACCTGCCACTGATCGCCGGTCTTCACGAAGTCCGCCCGCACCGTGGCGGTGATGAACCGCATGGCGTTCGGATCGCTGCCGCGCTGACCCTGCATCGCCAACAACATCGACGCGGAGCTCGTGGTCAGCGCGGGCTGCTCCAGCACCACGCCATTGACGGTCCAGTACTCGTTGGACACCAGCGGGGTCTTCTGCAGCGCCTCCTGCTGCTGGACCAGTTGTGGGCGGTAGATGTCGGTGGCCAGCGACTGCGCGCGAGCGAAGTCGTCCTTGGCGGTGTCCGGGGTGTAGCTCAGGATCTCTTCGACGATCCGGGCGCCCTGCGCGGCGATCTCGGCACGCGCGGTCTCCAGGGCGCGGTCCTGGCGATACACCATCAGATAGCCGGCGGCGGTGGCGACGGCGCACAGCAGCGTGGCGGCCACCAGCCCGATCGCCACCGGCCGGCGCAGATTCCGCTCCGGTTCCCCGACCCGGTGAACTTCGGTGCGCAGCAACAGGTCTGCGAACGTCCGGTGCCGCCGGTCCCACAGCGGCCACAGCCAGCCCAGGAACACCGCGGCGGTGTCCAGCAGATGAGCGAGGTCACGGGCCAGCAGCCGGACGGTCCCCGCGGCTGCACCGTCACGGCGCACCACCCGGATACCGGTCACGGCGCGGCCCACGGTCCAGCCGGTGATTGTCGGAAGCACCCAGCGGTTGATCATCATCGCCAGACCGGCCAGCACCGCCACCACGACGTAGACCCACCACAGCCAGCCCATCAGCGGCGCGGTCCACGCCAGCAGTGCCAGCGTGACGATCAGCGCCACACCGAAAAGTACGTCGATGCCCAGCGCGGCAGCCCGGGCACCCCACGATGCGGGTACCGCAGGCGCGGCCTGTTCGGTGCCGTCGAGCTCGTCGAGCACGGCCGTCACGTGGTGACCTGGACGAGGTTGGCGATCTTGTAGGTGCCGTCGGCGCGCTGCATGGTGACCCGCAACCGGTAGCCCTGCTCCTGATCTGCGGTCTCGGAATTCGTCACCTTGGTGCGCACGGCCACCAGCACGTCGACGGAGCCGTCGTCGTGGTGGCGTTCGACTGCGGCACGCAGGTCGGCGACCTCGACCTGAACCTTGGCGGCCTGATACGCCTCCATCATCATCGAGCTGTAGAACACGGCCTGGGCGCCGAAATCACCCGTCGCGCAATCGACGATCCTGGCCTGCGCGGCACCCATGGAAGCGGTGTCGGGTGCCTGGGTGGCCGTCACACAGTCCTTGGCCGCCTGCAGCGCCACCGCGTCATCGCGGGCGATCTGCTCGCTCTGCGCATTGGAACGCAGCAGCAGGTAGCCGCCCGCGGACAGAGCCGCGGCCGCCAGGAAGAGCACCAGACAAATGGTGACGAGCCAGCCCTGGCCGAATCGCCCGTGATTCGGTTCCTCGGTGGACTCCCCTTCCGCGAGTTCCTCGGGGGCGTCCGCTGTCGATATCTCCGCCGCCTCATCGGCAGCGGTGTCGTTCTCGTTGTCGGTGGGGTTCAGCCGGCTGGTGCCAGCATCTCCTTCCATCCGCTATCTCCTGAGCTACTCGAGTTGGTGACGGAGTACTTGACCCCATCGGGTCCGACAACCTCACCGCTGGACGGGCTGTAGACCGCCGATGGACCTGCTGCCGGAGTGTAGATGCAGGGGTTGGGTTGCTGTCCACTGCAGGTGACCGAGCCCTGGCCAGGCGGGGTCAACGGGTCACTGGTCGGCAACGTCGACTCCGGCGGCGGCAGCTGGCTGGCCGGCAGCGGGTTGACCCCGTTGTTGATCGACGGTGCCGGGATCACCTGACCGGGGTTGACCGGCTGGGTGCAGCGCGCACCCGCGGCGGGGCAGTCGACGATCTGGTTCGGGTCGCCGTACCAGGGGTTGGTGCCCAGCGGTACGTAGGGCTCCTCGCTACGGCACTCCCGCGGGGTGGCGGCCCGCTTGCCCGGCACATCCGCGCACGGGTAGTTACGCGCACCGCGGACCGCGTTGGGCGCATCCTTGGGGATCTTGCAGTACAGGCCCGACGGCAGCGGTTCGGTCTTGGTGTCGGCCGGTGACCGCCACTGCGAGGCCGGCAGGAAGCCGGTCAGACACGGCGGCGGCAGGTTGATACCGAGACCGAAGTGCAGCAGACCTTCCGGGGCGAAGATCGTCGCGGTCTGTGCGATCGCCGCGCCCTGCGGGAGCACGACGAGCACCTGCTCGACGTTCTTGTTGTACCGCTTGAGCATGTCGATGACGACCTCAAGGTTGGCCAGCGTCTGCGGCAACGACTCCCGCACATCGCTGAACACCGCGTTGAGCTGATCGGCGGTGGGTGCGGCCTGCTGCAGTCCGCTGCGCAGCGCGGCGTCCTTCTCCGCGGTCTGCGCGGTGATGGTGTTCAGGTTGGCGGCCCACTGCGAGATCGCGTCCCGGGAGTTCACCTGCGAGTCGATGATCGGCCCGGAGTTCTCGACGATGTCGGTGACCGCGGGCAGGTTCTGCCGGAAGTCGCCGGCCAGCGCCTGGGTGCCGTCGACGAGGCGTTTGAGTGACGGCCCGAGGCCGCCGACCGCCTTGGCCGTCTCGTCGAGCAGGACGCTGATCTTCTCCTCCGGCAGCGCCGCCAGGCCGCGCTGGGCCGAGTCGAGCGCCGGACCGACCTCCGCGGGCACCCGGCCCTTGGTGATGGTGTCGCCGTCCTTGAAGTACTGCCCGGTGTTCTCGGTGGAGACCAGATCGAGGAACTGCTCACCGACCGCCGACACCGAGTGCACGTTGGCGACGGTGTCGACCGGCACCTTGGTGCTGTCCTCGATGTTCATCGTCACCCGGGCGCCCTGCTCGGTGGGTTCCACCGAGAGAACCTTGCCGACCGTGGTGCCGCGGAAGGTGACGTTGGCCGTCTCGTACAGACCCGCCGAGTTCGGCAGATTCGCGTAGAGCCGGTACATGCCGATGCCGGCGTAGGCCGGCAGTCGCAGGTAGCCCAGCGACAGCACCACCAGTGCCACCACCGTCAGCGCGACGAAGATCAGCAACTGGGTCTTGATCATGCGGGTCAGCAGCATGCTCTACTCCGACCTTTCGATCAGCGGACCGCCGGGCGCGTTGTTCGGGTTCGGCGTGAAGCGCACGTCCGGGATCATCGTCGCCGGATCGCGGCCCCAGGCCTGTTCCAGTGCCCGCAGCATGCCCGAGACACCGGTTCCCGACAGGAACCCGTTGTCGATGGCACTCAGGGTGAGGTCGATGGTGACCGAGACGTTGATGTAGTCACCGCGGATCGCCTTCGGGATGTTCTCGATGTTGAACGGCACCGTCAGCAGCAGCTTGAGCGCCCCCACCAGGTACGGCGAGGCCTTCGCCAGTTCCCGCAGCGGGCGCTGCAGGTTCTTCAGGTTGGTGTTGAGGTTGGCGTTGGTGTTGCTCAACGTCTCGTCGGCGGTCGCACTCAGCCTGCCCAGTGCGGTCACCGCATCGGCGAACAGATCCTTGGTCTCGGCGAAATGTTGGATCAGCGGGGGGAACTCGGTGAGCACCCGGTCCAGCGTCTCATTGCGGTCGGCCACGATCGACAGCAGCCGATCGGTGGAATCGATGGCCCGGGTGATGTCCTGGCGCTGCTCGTTCAGCTCATAGGTGAAGGTGTCGAGCCGGTTGAGGAACTCCCGGATCTCGCCCGAGCGCCCGGTGAGGATCGCGTTGACCTCGTCGCTGATGACCTCGATGTTCGGGATGCCGCCGCCGGTGAGGATGCCCGAGATGCTGGCAAGCGTCCGCTCGATGGTCGGGAACGCCGAGGACCGCGCCAACGGGATGGTGTCCCCATTGCGCAGCGGCTCCGGCGACGGGGCCTCGTCCTCGGGCTCGTCCAGTTCTACATGCTGGGAACCCAGCAGTGAGGTCTGGCCGATACGGGCCACCGCGTTCTGCGGCAGCTCGACGCCGGGCTCCAGGTCCACCGTCAGCAGCGGCGTCCAGTTCTTCAGCTCGATCTTGCGCACCCGGCCCACGAACACGTCGGCAACCCGGACCCGGCTGTTGGCGTTGAGCGCCAACGTTTCCGGCATCTGGATGTAGATCGTCGAGTGTCCGGACTGTGTGCCGGGACCACCTGGCAACGGGACGTTGGCGATACCGCGCCACTGCCCACAACCGCTGAGCATCAGCCCGGCCGCGGCCAGCGCCACCGTCCGCGTACCCAGCTTCTTCCAATTCCGGCTCATCACGCGCCACCTGCCTCTGCGGGCAGCGGAGGCCCGGGCGGAGCGGGCACGGCGACCGCCGCGGCCGGCGGCGGATCACCGGGGATCACGCCGGGCGCCGGCATGGGCGGCGGGCCGGGCTGCGGGTACCACGGCGGCGGCAGCGGGGTGTTCTCGCTGTACGCGTTCGGCGGTCCGGGCAGGTTGCCGCCCGGCGGCACACCGAATGCCGGCGGGGCCGGCGGCGCCACGATGTCGGGCCCACCGAGCAACGCGGCCAACGAATCCGGGGTCAGCATGTTCGCGGTGAACGGCTGCACCTCGACGCCCTGCATACCCGGGGCGACGATCCAGCCCGGCTCGTGGTTGCCGTGCGAGAACAGGGTGTCACGGGAGAAGATGCCCGGCACGGTGGTGTCCTTGTAACCCGGAGGCGGTTGCAGCCGCGGCTCGGAGTACGCGATCTGCTTGGGCAGCGTCATCGCACCGGCGGCCAGGTTCGCCCCGAACGGGATGAAGTTGAACTTCATCGCATCCATCACCGGCGCCAGGTACTGCGCGCACAGCTCCGCGGACTCCTGGTAACCGAGCCGACTGCCGGCCTGGATCGAGCTGCAGATGAAGTTGAGCGGATTGGAGAAGTTCGTGACACCGGGCAACACCGGCAGACCGACGATGCCGCCCTGGTTGGGCGACACCACGTTGACGACGTTGGCCACCAGGTTCGGGTAGGCGTGCAGACCGGTCTCCAGGCCGTCACGGGGCTCGGGCTGCAGGATCGCGTTCGTCACCTCCGCCAGGTTGTTCACGTCGTTGGTGAGCGGTGTGCCGTTCTCGTCCAGGAACTTCCGGGTGGTGGCCAGCAGCGTGTCGAGGTCCTCCACCGCCGTGGCGACCTCACGGTCGGTGTTGGTGAACGAGTTGGTGAACTGCGCCAGATCGTTGTTCAGCTCCACGAACTGCTGATCGCTCTTGTGCAGCGCGTTGACGAACACGGCCAGGCTCTTCACGATTCCGACGAAGTCACCGCGGCCCTCGTTGAGCGCGGTCACCGCGTCCGAAAGACCCTTGAGCGTCTTGTTGAACTGCTCGCCCTTGCCCTCGAACCCGTCGGCGAACGATTCGACGACGTCACCGAACGGGCCCTTCGGCTGCTCCGGTGTCGGCCCGAGATCGGCCAGCAGGCGGGTGACCTGGTCGCGCAGCTCGTCGTACTCGATCGGGATCTGGGTGCGGTCCTCGTCGATGACGGCGCCGTCCTGCATCGCCGGCCCGCCGGTGTAGGGCGGTGAGATCTGGATGACCCGGGAGGCCACCAGGGACGGGTTGAGGATCGAGGCGCTGGCGTTCTCGGGGACCTTGTACTTGCTGTCCCAGTGCATGACGATCTTCATCCGTTCGCCATCGGGTTCGATCGAATCGATCGAACCGACCTTGACGCCCATGATGAGCACCTTGTCCCCGGGGTAGAGCGCCAACGCCTGCGGGAAGTAGGCGGTGACCGTGGTGGTGGTCAGCTTCTTGTAGACGTTCCAGCCCACGGCGGCGGCACCGACGGCRACCGCCAGCACGATGGCGCCCATGATGACGGCCGCTTTCGAGAGGCGCGGCAACTGGATGTTGCGAATGTTGAAGATCGTCGACATCTACTCGGCCCTATCCCTGCGATCCGGGCGGAAGAAACGG
>NZ_JBFUKN010000135.1:0-11472 GCF_056400845.1 Mycobacterium sp. P4_H6
CCCGACGGGGAAACGCAGGGCTGGCGGATGCTGACCGGTGACGAAACGGGTTGGCTGCTGGGCGATTATCTGCTGTCCCTGCTGACCGATCCGAGCTCGGCGTTGGTGGCCAGCACGGTGGTGTCCTCCCGGATGCTGGCCACCATCGCCGCGGATTACGGGGCGCAGCACGCCGAGACGCTCACCGGGTTCAAGTGGCTGGCCCGCGCCACCGCGCCCGGCGCGGCACTGCTCTATGCCTACGAGGAGGCGATCGGGCACTGCGTCGATCCGGATGCCGTACGCGACAAGGACGGCATCAGCGCCGCCGTGCTGGTCTGCGATCTGGTGGCGGCGCTGCGGTCACGGGGCCGCACCGTCGCCGACGCCCTCGACGACCTGGCCCGGCGTCACGGCGTGCACCTGACGTCGGCGGTCTCGCGCCGGGTGCAGGACGCGGCTGAAGCCATGGCGGCGCTGCGCGCCGATCCGCCTGCCACCCTTGCCGGTATCGCGGTGAGCCTGGATGACCTGGGGCAGCGCCGCGGCCTGCACCGCACCGATGCGCTGGTGTTCACCGGCGACGACATCCGGGTGGTGGTGCGACCTTCGGGCACCGAGCCGAAGCTGAAGTCCTATATCGAGGTGCGCCGCGCTCCGACCGATGACCTCGCAACCGCACGGACGCAGGCCCAGCTGCTGCGCACCGAACTGGTGGCCGCCGTCTCGCAGTGGTGACTCAGCGGGGTCCGAACTGGCGATCCCCGGCGTCTCCGAGACCCGGCACGATATAGGCGATCTCGTTGAGTCCGTCGTCGATGGTCGCGGTCACCAGCCTGATACCGGGCGCCGACTTCTCCAGCGCGGCAATACCTTCGGGTGCACACACCACGCACACCGCGGTGATGTCGACGGCGCCCCGCTCGCGGAGCAGATCGATGGTGTGCACCATGGATCCGCCCGTCGCCAGCATGGGATCGAGCACGAAAACGGCACGCGCACTGAGATCGTCGGGCAGCGAAGCCAGATATGGAGTCGGCTGGTGGGTTTCCTCGTTGCGCGCCATCCCGACGAAGCCGACCTGCGCCTCCGGGATCAGCGCGTGCGCCTGGTCCACCATGCCGAGTCCGGCCCGCAGCACCGGCACCAGCAGCGGCGGATTGGCCAGCCGCGTGCCCGTGGTGTCGGTGAGCGGGGTGCGCACCGGCACCGGTTCGGTGGCCGCGTCGCGGGTGGCCTCGTAGATCAGCATCAGCGTCAGGTCCCGCAGTGCCGCGCGGAAGCCCGCGTTGTCGGTGCGCTCGTCACGCAGCGTGGTGAGCCGGGCAGCGGCGAGCGGGTGGTCAACGACGCGACAGTCCATACGGCGAAGATTAATGGAACCGAACGGCCCCGGCGCGCGTCATAACCACATGTTCGCTGATACCGCGGCCATCGGAGCCGCCGGCGTTGAGCTGACCCGGACAGCCTCCGAGTTCGCCGCCATTGCCGCGGCCCTGCCCGCCGCCGCCGGGCCGTGCGCCGAAGCACTGGGGCCGGTCGGGTCGGACTTCGTGTCCGCGCTCGCGTCCGCTCTGCACGACGCCGCACATCGGGTCACCAGCCTGGGCGCGGACCTGGCCCGGGCCGCAGACACCGCCGCGCGGACCGCCGGGACCTACGTGGACGCCGAACGCCGGTCGATCGCCACGCTCGGCGGTTGACGATGCCCGGCGCCGTCACTGCCGCGCTCAGCGCGCCGCTGCACCAGCTACTCACGCTCCTCGGCACCGGGCAGACGGCGCAGCCGGCGGCGGCGCTGGATGGCGCGCAGCGGCGGCTCGGCGATGCCGCTGCCGCCGTCACCCGCACTGCCGACGAGCTGCTGGGGTCATGGGCCGGGGCCGGGGCGACCTCGGCGGCCGACCGGCTGGAGCGGTCGGTGGCGGACATCCGCCTGCTCGCCGGAAGCATCGCTGCACTGGGCGAGAAGATCGGCGCCGCCGCCGAAGCGGTCACCCGGGTGCGCGCCGAACTGGAGCGTCTCATCGCCGACTTCGAGGCCCGCGCCGCGGCACTGGAGGCGCAGCTGGACACCCCGGGCGCCGCCGAGGAACTCGCCGATGAGGCACGTCGAGCCCGGTCATCGGCCGAGCAGATGGTCGATCACCTGCGCGCCGAACTCACCGGCGGCGCACAGCGCGTCACCGCGTCGCCGCCGCCGCCCGCTGCCACCAGTCCGGCCGGCTTCTCGCCGGCACTGCCCAGCGCGRGCGACGGCGGGTTCGCGCCATCGGGAGGCTCGGGCCTGTCATCCGGTCCGGGTGCGGGGTTGTCGTCGGGGTTCGGGTCCGGGCCTGCCGAGGCGATGCTCGCCGCACGCCACGGCGATGTGCCCGAGGCCGCACAGTTCGGCGCCGGCGAGACGGTCACGTTGCCCGACGGCAGCACCGTCATGGCGCCCAACGCGGTGGCCGCCGGTGCCGTGCGGCACGCGCTCACCCAGCTCGGCGTCCCGTACCAATGGGGCGGGACGACGGCCGGTGTCGGCCTGGACTGCAGCGGGCTGACCCAGTGGGCCTACCAGGAGGCCGGGCTGAACATTCCCCGGCTGGCGCAGGAGCAGGACATCGGGGCCGCCGTCGGCGCCGGCTCCCTGCGTCCCGGCGACCTGGCGGTGTGGGACGGCCACGTCGCGATGATCGTCGGAAACGGCACCATGATCGAGGCGGGAGATCCGGTGAAGTTGTCCCCGATCAGAACGACCAACGCCGGACAGGGCTTTCAAGGGTTCTGGCGGCCGACTGCGTGAGCAGTCAGAGCATGGAATCGGCCCAACGAACATGTCCCTCGAGTCCCAGTGCACAGGCGCTTTCACGATAACGATCGCGCAGGGCGCGGTACGCAAGATCGTCGCGGCGTGCCTTCGAGAGCAAGGCGCGCAGCCGCAGTACCCAGATGTCGCGCAAAATCAGTCCGTCATTGGCCGGAGCGACGGCCAACTGATCGATGGCGGTCTCAGCCTCGGCGATGTCGCCGTCGGCCGCACGGGCAAGCAACGTTTCGACCAGAACACCGATGACGGGAATACCCCACGCCAATAACTGCTTTTCGCGGACCAGCTGGTCGACGGCAGCGCGCATCTGCGGTATCGCCCCGTCACGATCTCCGCTCTTGGCTCGTTCCCGTGCCAAATACGCATTCACGACCGGAAGATCCCCCACGTTGTGTCGATTGCGTTCGAAAACGTCGCTCACCTCAGCCAGCAGCGCCTGTCCGCGATCACGCCCCACAACCTGCTCGCCGTGCACCAACGTGATGCCCAGGGCAAACCTTGCGAACGCCACCGCCATGTCGTTGCCCGAACGTTCGGCAATCTGCAGCGCATCCTCGGCCTCGCGCAGCGCCTGGTCGTCGGACGAGAGCACCCCATTCGCAATTCCAGGGAAGTAGCACAAAGCGACGACCGCGGCGTAGGTCAGTGGGTCGGCGCGGTGGGCCAAATCCACAGCCCGCCTCAGATCGGTCCGCCAGTCGGGCAGGCCGAGGTGATAGCTGGCCATCGCCCGCGACACCAGGGCCAGTGCCAACGGTGATCCGAAGATGAAGTTGCCCGCGAAGGGATCACCGTGGGCCAGGTCGACCATGTGCTGTGACCACCGCAGGACGTCGGAATACTCGCCGCTCTCGATCTTCGCGTAGATCGCCGGGTACGACAGCCCCACCGTCAGCGTCGTGTCGTCCAACGACTCGATCAGGGCCATAGCCTCGGTGGCAAGCCGCGATGCCCTGACGATGTGACCTTGGTAAGCGTGATCCATCACCAGCCCGGCCATCGCGATGGCCAACGACGGTTTATCGGTTGAAGCAGTGCACAACTGCCGCAGTTCGTCGAACCGGGCGTCGGCCCCGTGCGCACGTTCACGGTATGCGGTTGCGCACAACATGGTGCGGGGGGCGATGCGCATGGCCGCGCGGTTCGGGTCGTCGATACGCRCTGAGTCGGCGATTATGCGGGCTCGCTCCCAGCTCAGTCGTGATGCGTTGATATCTCGGCTTCTCGCCCAATTCGCCGCGCGCATATGCCAGTCGTATGCCGCCTGCAGATCGCCGGCAGCTTCAAGGTGTTCGGCAATCAAGGCGGCATTCTCATCACCCGACGCTGGTTCGCGGCCTTCGAGCGCTGCCGCTACACGCCGGTGCATCAGGGCGCGATCAGACCTGAGCTGTGACTCGTAGGCCACTGCGCGAATGAGCGGATGGTGGAACGCATACGACGTTGAGGGGGTGAGCCCGACCTGATCGATGAGCTGGGCCGACACGAGACTCGTCGTCTCAGGTTCGACGCCGAGATCGATCAGCAGATCACATGAGAATCGTGACCCGATCACCGCCGCAGCAGTCAGCGTACGTTTGGCTCTCGTGTCGAGTCGGTCGATGCGCGCACCGATAATGGCCTGCAAGGTGGCGGGCACGGCCACGTCTGCGACCGAAGCCGTCGAGTGGTATGCGCAGCTTTCCCCTTCCAGGACACCCCGTTCCGCCAGTTCCCGCACGATCTCCTCAGCGAAAAGAGGAGTTCCGGCGGCGCGTTCCATGATCATCGTGCCCAAATCGGACACCGAGGGATTTGACCCGAGAAGCTCAGCCACCAACGCTGCGCTCGCGGTTCCGCTCAACGGAGCCAAAGCCATGGTCCGAGCACCCGGCACCCGCGTGAGCGCTCCTCCGTACTCCGGCCGGTATGTGACGACCACCAACGAGGATGTCTGCGCAATCACCGACATGAATTCGGCCAACATCGACCCGCTGACTTCATCTACCCAATGAGCATCTTCGATCACGTAAAGCGTCGGATTCTCGCGCGTTACTGACGCGGCGTTCACCAGGGCGGTCAGGCGTCGCCGCCGTGCATCCGGGTCTATTCGGGGCAAGACGGCGCCAGGATCGGCGATTCCCAGCAAGTCAGCGAGTAGCAGCAAATCCTCCGGGTCCTCATCAAAGAATCTCTGCCGCAACAAGTCGCCGGCGGTCTGCGCGTCCCGGCCTTCGACTCTCGTAGCCGCACGCAAGAAGCGCGCAATCACGTGGAAAGGAATCTGACTGGTGTGAGATTCGCAGAAGGTGGTTGCAATCTCGATGCCACGGGCTAATGCCGTGGCCGAAAGTTCCCGCACCAGGCGGCTTTTCCCGATACCGGGTGGCCCCACCACAGTGACCACAGCCCCGTCCCCGTGCATGGCACGTTCCAGTGACGCCTCAAGCTCTGCCATCTCCCAATGCCGACCGACGAAATTCGATTCGGTTCGACACCGCATCCGATCCTGGCGCATGCCCAGCAGGCGGATCGCAGGCACCGGCTGACCGAAACCCTTGATCCGAACCATTTCAGGTTCACCGAGAATCGCATTTCCTTCGACGAGTCGCGCGGTGGACGCACTAACCATCACCGCACCCGGCGGCGCAATCGATTCCATTCGCTGAGCCATCCCGACCGGCTCGCCAACAGCGGTATAGCCGAATGCACTCGAACCGATCTCACCGGCGATGACCTGACCCGAATTCAAGCCAATTCGCAGCATCAAGTGCTCACCGTCGCGGTCGAGAACATCGACCGCGAGGCGCTTCGCCTCCTCCTGGATAGCCAACGCCGCGAAACACGCGCGAACAGCGTGGTCCTCCACCGCACGCGGCGCGCCGAAGACCGCCATTATCCCGTCACCGGTGAACTGGTCCACCGTGACGCCGTAGCGCTGTACAACGGCGGCCGAGAGCCCGACCAGCTCGGTCATGATCTCGCGGAGGCGTTCCGCGCCCACTGCTGCTGCGATGTCCATCGAATGCACGACATCGGCGAAAAGCACCGTGACCTGCTTGTACTCCGCTCGTGGGGCGGCCCGAGTCACCGCCGCACCGCATTCACTGCAGAAGTTTGCCGACGCACTGAGCGGGGTTCGACAAGACCCGCAGGACTGCTCGGGATGCATGTTCGTATCGTGTCACCGCAGGTCAGCCCCGATCATGCGATCGGAAAAGAACGCCCATCCGGCCGACTGCCTGACCGGCCGGCCGGCAATCAGGTACCCGCATACCCAGAGTCGACCTCGTCGACGCCCGCACACTGACTCACATGATGCCCACGGGCCTGCCGGACACTCTGCACGGGCAGCTGTACCTGCTGTGCATAGACCGCCGGCGCGGGCGGTTGGATCACACCGGTCCACGACTGCTGGGCATGGCGTTGCGCGCGGCCATGCTGACCGACCTCTACCTGAACGGCCACATCCACGATGTGCAGGGCATGCCGAACGAATGCGGCGGCAGCACACGCCCGCACGACCCGGTGCTGAACGCGATGATCGACGAGCTCGTCCGCCGCAGGTATTCGAGTTGGGCCAGAGCGATATCGCCGAAACCCGATCAGGCGATCCGCACGGTCCGGCTCCAGCTGGAAGCCGAGGGCTGGATCATTCCGCGGCGCACAATTCCGGGATTCACCGCGTCCCGGGTGAGCCTGCACCACGACGCCCTCGTCGAATCCCTTGCCGAGCGCGTCACGCGTGCGGTGCGCAATGCCATCGCTGGGCTGCCCGCGGATCCCCCGCCGCTGGCAGTCGGCCTGCTGGGCGTGGTGGGCCAGCTGCCGACGGTGTTCAGCTTCGAAGAGGCGTCCCATTGTCGCGATCGCCTCCGTGACCTGATCGACGCGACCATCGAACCGATCCTGGGTCTGCACGAGGCCGTTCTGCGGGATTTGCAGAGGACCCGAAATGAGGGCGGGTTCCTCAGCTGAGGGTGTGGCACCGGGTCGCTCAGCAGGCATCGTTACGCTGTGCGCCATGGCGGCTGACATCGTCCCGGTCCGGATCGGGCTGACCAACGGCGACCTCTACACACTGTGGGCACCGCGCTGGCGCGACGCCGGCGACGAATGGGAGGCGTTCCTCGGCAAGGACGAGGACATCTTCGCGTTTGAGTCGGTCGCCGACCTGGCAGCGTTCGTGCGCACCGACAGCGACAACGATCTGACCGATCACCCCGCCTGGGAGAAGCTCACCCAGGCCAATGCGCATCGGTTCGATCCCGCCGAGGACCAGCAGCACGACCTGATCGCGGTGCCGGAGCTCGTCGCCGAGAAGCCCACCGAGGAGTCCATCAAGACGCTGCGCGGCACCTTGGGCTTCGTCTCGGCGATCGGCTCGGTGTGCGACCTGCCCACCGTCACCAAGATGTTCAACGGCAATCCCGTGCTGGGCACCATCGGCGGCGGCCTCGACGCGTTCAGCGGCCGCGCCGGACGCAAGCGGTGGGCCGAGATCGAGGCGGTGATCGGCCGCGCCTGGGACGGTGTCGTCGACGCGATCGACGCCTTGGTGAAGACCCCGGACGTGCCCTCGGCGGAGTCGGCGAAGGCCGAAGCCGAGCTGGCCGAGCCCGCCCCCGAGATCGACGACATCATCGTCGACGACGAGGACGACGACGAGGTGGTCATCGAGGGCGTGGTGGACACCGAGGAGGAGAGCGACGCGCTGGAGGCCGAGGCCGAACGCCAAGTCCTCGGCAGCGACAAGGACTTCTGGACGCAGGTCGGTATCGACCCGATCCGGATCATGACCAGCAGCGGCACCCTGTACACGCTGCGCTGCTACTTCGGCGATGAACCGCGCTTCCTGGGCCGCAACGGCCGCATCAGCGTGTTCAGCTCCGAGCGCACCCTGGCCCGCTATCTGGCCGACGAACACGAAAGCGACCTGTCCGGTTTCAGCTCCTACGAGATCATCCGCACCGCGGCGACCGACGGTTCGTTGCGCGTCGAGGTGACCGACGAGAACATCTACGTGCTGTCCGGTCTGGCCGACGATATCGCCGACGGCCCCGAGGCCGTCGACCGTGATCAGCTGGACCTGGCGCTGGAATTCCTCAGGGATGTCGGCGATTACGCCGAAGACCCGAGCGTGTCGAAGGCGCTGGAGTCCAGCCAGCCGCTGGGCGCCTTCGTCRACCACGTGCTCGACCCCAAGAAGCCCAAGCCCAAGGGTTCCACGGCCGAGGCCGTCGACCAGTGGGAAGAGCTGGAGCGCTTCGTCGAATCCCGGCTGCGCGCCGAGTGACGTATGGAGCGCCGGCCGTGACCATTACGGCCGCCGCTCCACGAATCGCCGCCGGGCTCAGCCGATCAGCACCGCATACCGCGGTTTGATCACCCCGTCGATGAGCGCCAGCCGCTCGTCGAAATGCAGGAACGACGACTTCATCGCGTTGATGGTGAACCGCAGCAGGTCGCTCCAGCCGTAACCGAAGGCCTCCACCAGGCGCAGCATCTCCTGGCTCATGGTGGTGTCGCTCATCAACCGGTTGTCGGTGTTCACCGTGACCCGGAACCGGGCCCGCGCCAGCAGATCGAACGGATGCTCGGCGATGCTGTCGACCGCGCCGGTCTGCACATTCGAGCTCGGGCACAGCTCCAGCGGAATGCGCTTGTCCCGCAGCAGTGCCGCCAGCCGGCCCAGCTCGAAACTGCCGTCCTCGGCCACCGAGATGTCATCGGCGATACGCACACCGTGGCCCAGCCGATCCGCCCCGCAGAACGCAATGGCCTCGTGGATGGACGGTAACCCGAAGGCCTCGCCCGCGTGAATGGTGAAGCGCGCGTTGTTGCCTCGCATGTACTCGAACGCGTCGAGGTGGCGGCTCGGCGGGTAACCGGCTTCGGCTCCGGCGATGTCGAAGCCGACCACCCCGCGATCCCGGAACCGCACCGCCAGCTCGGCGATCTCCCGGGACCGGGCGGCGTGCCGCATCGCGGTCACCAGGCAGCGGACCACGATGGCGCGGCCTGCGCCGGCGGCCGCCTTCTCGCCCGCCGCGAAACCGTCCAGCACCGCATCGACGACCGCGTCCAACGACAGCCCACCGTCGATGTGCAGTTCCGGGGCGAACCGGATCTCGGCGTAGACGACGTTGTCGGCGGCCAGGTCCTCCACGCATTCGAACGCCACCCGGTGCAGCGCGTCGGGGGTCTGCATCACCCCGACGGTGTGGGCGAACGGTTCGAGATAGCGGACCAGCGAGCCGCTGTGCGCGGCAGTGCGGAAGAAGGTCGCCAGCCCGTCGACGTCGCCGGCAGGCAGGTCGTCATAGCCGACCTGTTCGGCCAACTCCAGGACGGTGGCCGGCCGCAGGCCGCCGTCGAGGTGGTCGTGCAGCAGCGCCTTGGGGGCTTGTTGGATGAGGTCCAGCGTCAACGGCGTACTCATCTATCCATCTTGCTCGCGGCGGCGCCATTCGGCAGGCCAGTTCACCCAACCGTCGCCGACCCGACCGCTAACCGATGCGGTCGATGATCAACGGGCCGAGTACCGGCGCCGCCGCCCCGACCGTCCACCCGCCGTCGAGTTCGGCGAGTGCGGGGACCAGCCGCTCGGGGGTGTCGGTGTGCAACGTGAACAGGGTGTCCCCGGCGGCCACGGGTTCACCGGGGCGACGGTGGATCTGCACGCCGGCGCCGAATTGCACGGGGTGTCCCGGCGCGGCCCGGCCGGCCCCGAGGCGCCAGGCCGCCATGGCGACGGCCATCGCATCGATATCGCCCATCACGCCACCGGCGGCGGCCACCACGGTCTCCGCGTGCGCGCCGACGGGCAGTGGCGCGGACAGATCGCCGCCCTGCGCGGCGACCAGCGCGCGGAACCGGTCCATTGCGGTGCCGTCCCGCAGCGTCTGTGCCGGGTCCACCCCGTCGAGGCCCGCCGCGTCCAGCATCTCGGTGGCGAGCGCCAGCGTCAGCTCCACGACGTCATCCGGGCCGCCACCGGCCAGCACCTCCAGGGACTCCGCGACCTCCACGGCGTTGCCGACGGCACGGCCCAGCGGCCGGTTCATGTCGGTGAGCAACGCTCGCGTCGGTACCCCGGAGTCGTTGCCGAGCGCCACCATGGTCGCGGCCAGCTCCCGTGACTCGGCCTCGGTCTTCAGGAACGCACCCTTACCGACCTTCACGTCGAGCACCAGAGACTGCGCACCCTCGGCCAGCTTCTTGCTCATCACCGAACTCGCGATCAGCGGCAGCGATTCGGTGGTCGCGGTGACATCGCGCAGCGCATAGATCTTGCGGTCGGCGGGCGCCAGGTCCCCGGCAGCGAAGATGGCGGCACCGATCTCGGACAGTTGTTGCCGGATGCGGTTTTTGGACAGTTCGGCGGTGAATCCGGGGATCGCCTCCAGCTTGTCGAGCGTGCCGCCGGTGTGGCCGAGGCCGCGACCGGCGGCTTGGGGAACCGCAGCGCCACAAGCCAGTACCACCGGTACCAGTGGGATCGTGATCTTGTCTCCGACACCGCCGGTGGAGTGCTTGTCCACCAACGGCCGCCCCAGATCGCCGAAGTCGAACCGCTCCCCCGAGGCGATCATGGCCGTCGTCCAGCGGGTGATCTCCGCCCCGGTCATACCGCGCAGGAAGATCGCCATCAGCAGGGCCGACATCTGCTCATCGGCGACGCGGCCGTCGGTGTAGGCGGCGATCACCCAGTCGATGGCGGCATCGGAGAGCACACCGCCATCGCGTTTGGTCCTGATCACCGAGGGCGCATCGAAGCTCATGACGCCGGCCCCCGCCCCAGATCAGCCGGTCCGAAGGCGTCGGGCAGCAGGTCAGCGAGGGTGCGGGGTCCGTCTGGATGATCGATCAACAGCGCGGGTCCGCCGTGCTCCAGCAGCACCTGCCGGCACCGCCCACAGGGCATCAGGGGGGCGCCGTCGGCGGCCACACAACTGAGCGCCACCAGCCGCCCGCCACCGCTGGAATGCAGGGCGCAGACCACAGCGCACTCGGCACAGAGACCTAGGCCATATGAGACATTCTCCACATTGCATCCGAGGATGATTCGGCCATCGTCGACAATCGCAGCCGCACCGACCGGGAAACCCGAATACGGCGCGTAAGCCTGCCTTGTGACACTGATTGCGCTGTCCCGCAACGACTTCCAATCAATTTCAACTACCATTGAGGCCCCGTTCACCGCCATCTGAATGCATTCCGAAAACCCCACTCCCGAAGCGGGGAACCAACATAGGTGACCCTAACTTTGTGGTAAGGGGCCCGCTTTCACCCCAACGCTAGTTCTTCAAGCACCCGTTTTGGGATTAGAGTCGCCCCCGAGGTTTGGGGACGGATTCAGCCTTGTCCCCGCCGTCCACCGAAGGCGTTGGAGGACTCGATGAGCACAGCCACRGCCGCGGATTCCGCGATACCGGCACCGCGATCAAAGCCTGCGCGTCGCCGCAGTTTGTACCGCGGCGACCCAGGCATGTGGTCCTGGGTATTGCACCGGATCACCGGTGCGACGATCTTTTTCTTTCTCTTGGTGCACGTGCTCGACACGGCACTGGTCCGGGTGAGTCCCGAGGCCTACAACTCGATCATCGAGACGTACAAGACCCCGATCATCGGTCTGATGGAGGTCGGCCTGGTCGCCGCGGTGCTGTATCACGCACTCAACGGCATCCGGGTCATCC
>NZ_JBFUKN010000136.1:0-11076 GCF_056400845.1 Mycobacterium sp. P4_H6
GTGGGTCACTCGGCAAAGAAGGCATGGACAGCATCCGGTTCCAGCGGATCCTCGCCGCCGACCTCGCCGAAACCGGGTACGCGGTACTGCGTTTCGACTATTACGGCACCGGCGACTCGGCGTTCGGGCATCACCGTGACGACGCCGTGGCGCTGTGGTCGCGCAGCATCCGGCACGCCGCCGACCATCTCTCCGGAATGGGCGTGCCCTCGGTGTCGGCCATCGCCCTGCGCGCCGGCGGCCTGCTGGTCGATCACGCCATCGCCGCGGGGGCGCCCATCGGCCGCGTCGGTTATCTGGACCCACCCGCAACCGGGCGTCGCTACCTGCGTGAGCAGGCCGCGTTGTACCGGTTCACCGTCGGGCCGGAGGCTTTCGCGCACAGCGCCACCGACACCGACACCGTCTCGATCATCGGTGCGCGGCTCAGCGAGTCCGCCGCCAAGTCCTTCACAGCGCTCAAACTCACCGGCCCGGTGGCCACCGGGGCCGACCGACTCTTCGTCGTGCGCCCGGGCGATACCCACCGATTCGCCGCGACCGACCGCACCCGTGTCATCGCCGCACCCGGGCTGGCGGAGTTCGCACAGACTGCCGATGTCGTCGTTCCCATGCCGATGACGGCGCTCGGCGACATCGTGGCCTGGTTCGGCACCTCAGTCGACTCCGCACCCGTCGCGGTCGAACCCCGCCCGGTCACCTCCGCGCTGATGCCGGTCAGCACCGACAGCGGACCCGTGAAGGTGCTCGAGACCATCGAAACATTCGGCCCCAAGGGCCTGTTCGGCATCCGGACCCGCCCGGTGGGCAGCACCCCCGGCCAGGGCCGCGTCGTGCTGTTCTTCGCCACCTCCAACGATCCGCATGTCGGGCCCGCCCGTGGCTGGGTGGAACTGGGCAGGCAGATCGCGGTCGGTGGCGCTCAGGCTTTCCGTTGGGACGGCACCGGTCTGGGCAACTCACCGGAGATCGTGCGCGATCAGTGGCAACCCATCTACGACGCCCGGCGCATCGCCGACGGGCACGAAGCGGGCCGTCACGCCGCTCAGGATCCCCGCCAGCTCAGCGTCGTCGGGATCTGCTCGGGATCCTGGTATGCCGCCCACACCGCGCGCGAGTTGGCCGCGGGCGCCGCCCTGCTGGTCAATGCCGGCAGCTGGAGCTGGCCGTCCGGGGCGTGGGCCTGGCAATGGAACGTGCGCCGCGACATCCTCGCGACCGCGGGCGATGACGGCCCGCAACTCGGCGCTGCGCCGGATCCGGCGCAGCCGTGGCCACTGCGCAAGCGAATCATCGAGTCGCTCAAACCGTTGCGGGACCAGTTGAAGACCCTGCTGCGCGCCCGGCTGCCCCGGCCCCTGCTCAAGCTGCTCGGCCGTGCCGGGCTGGCCCAGGTGCCCGAAGTCCTGCTCGGGCCGCTGCTGCGTAACGACACCCGCACGGTGCTGATGTTGTGCCCGTTCGATATCGAACATTTCGCCGGGTTCGACGGATTCGCCACGGTGGCGCGCCTGCAGCGGGCCGGCTTGCCGCTGCGCACCGTCGAACTGGACGGCGGGGACCATGCCGCCTACCACCAGGCCGTCCTCGACGGTATCCGGGACGAGTTGCTCGGCCCGCCCTGCAAGCAGAGTTTGGCGCTGGGCTCATGACCGCGGATCACAACGGCGCGAAATCCGAACTGCGCCGCAGCTTCTCCACCCGTGTGCTGGCGGCCGCGGTCGGCATGGTCGCCACCTTCCTGCTGACCGTCATCGTGGTCCGGTTCCTGAACACCCGGGACACGGCCGCCTTCTTCGGTGTCCTCGCGGCCCTGCCCATCGGATCCATCGTGGGCCGGATGGGGCTGGGCAACAACGTCGTCCGGTTGATCCCATCCGAACCGGACCGACAGCTCAAACGGATCATCGCGGGAACCCACCTGCGGGCCACCTTCATGATGACCCTGCCCACCGCGCCGATCATCGCGCTGTGCGCGACCGTCGGGCTGATCGGTCAGGAAAACTTCGTTCCCGCACTGCTGCTCACCACCCTGATGGTGCTCATCGAGTCCATCCGGATGATGCTCAGCGACATCTTCTCGGCGGTCGGCCGGGTGAGCGCCTCGGTGGCCACCACACACTACGTGCGCAGCGTCATCGTGCTGCCGGTCGTCGCCATCGTCGCCTTCACGGTCGCGCAACCGACGCTGGTCGAGATGCTGATCGCCTACTCGGCGGTCTCGGGCACCCAGGTGCTGTTCGCGCTGATCGCCGGGCGCTCCGATATCGCGCTACGGCACGCCCCCGGGCTTGCGGCGCTGCGGGCCGCCATCGCCTCCGGATCGCGGCTGTTCACCCTGGAACTCACCGCGTTCCTCATCGTGTCCGGCACCATCTGGCTGGCCAACGCGACGCTCATCCCGCAGGACGCCAAGCTCTACGCCGTCGCCACCACCATCGCCATCCAGGTCACCATCCTGGAGAGCCTCGCCGCGACCGCGGTGCTGCCCCCGGCGGCCCGGATGTGGGTGGCCGGCCGGAAACCGGAAGTCATCCGGATGCTGTCCAACCTGTCCACCGTCAACACCCTCATCACCGTGTCGGTCGTGCTGGTGCTGGCGTTCTTCGGCGGATTCTTCCTCGAGCTGGCCTACGGACCGGCGCTGCGCGAAGCCAACATCCTGTTGGTCATCCTTGCCGTGGGCGGCATTCCGCAGGCCGCGCTGAGCGTGAACACCTCGCTGCTGATCATCGCCGGTCACCTCGACGCGGTCTGCCGAGTGTCGCTGATCGTGCTTGTTCTCGTCGTTCCCGGCGCGATCGCGGCGGCCGTGTTCGGTGGTGCCCTGGCGCTGGCGATCGTCGCGGCGTGCGGTCTGGCCTCGCTCTACATCGGTTTGTGGCTCACCGCCCGGCACATCTTCGGCGAATCGCCGCGACCGCACTGGAATGTGGTCCGGGCCGGGCGTGAGCTGGTCAGCGAACGCGGCGATGTCGCCGAGGCACCCGCGGTCGCGGCGGTGTGACCCGATGCCCACGTTGAGCACGCTCGCGCCACTGCGCGCGTCGCTGTCCCCGCGACCAGCCCTGTGGTGGCTGTCCCCGGTCGCCATCGCGCTGATCATCGGTGCCGCCTCGATCATCCCGACCGCGATGGTCAGCGACGAGAAGTTCCGCACCCTGTGGCGGACCCCGAAGTCGATCACCACCGAGACCCTGCTGTTGTTCGGCTGCGGTGCAGTCGCTCTGGCCTTCGGTGCGCTGGTGGCATTTGCGGTGTACGCCGCGCCACGGCCGCAGGCGATGCGGTGGCCCGGCCTGGACGAGGGCACCCTGGGACTGCTGCGCACGGCCTCCACCGTGCTGACCGCGCTGACCGTCACCGGATACCTCGGCTTCTGCTTGCTGATCCTGCGCTCCGGACTGTCCTTCGGGCAGTTGTTCGCGGGCTCCCAGGAGGACGGCTACCTGCCGGCCAAGGACGCGATCGGCACCATCCCCGGCGTGACGACGATGACCCAGCTCGGCGTCGCCGCCGTGGTGATCGCGACAACGGTTGCGGTGCAGCAGTTCTCCTGGGCGGAAGTGGCCAAGGTCGCGATCGTCATCGGGCTGGCCGTTCCGCGTGCCTACATCTACGCCGAGCGCCTGGCCATCCTCGAGCTCGTCATCCCGGTCAGCGTCATCGTCGCTGCCCACCTGTCGATCGGGCGCCGCCGGCAACGCACCGCCGCCCGCCTGCTCCCGCTGGCGGGTCTGGCGCTGGTGGTCGTGGTGTTCAGCGTCTTCGAGTACAACCGGTCCTGGACGTACTACCGCGCCCATGGGCAGAGCTCATTCGTCGAGTTCGCACTCAGCCGGCTGGCCGGGTATTACGTGACCGCGCTCAACAACGGGCAGCTGATCCTGGAGCATCTGAATTGGCCGGGGCGTTGGCCGTTCGACACCATGGACGGCTTCTGGAGTGCTCCCGGCATCGAACAGTTCGGTCTCTACGAACGGCTCAGCGGCTACAGCCCGCCGTACGCCCGCGGGAACATCTCCCCGTATTTCGACACCCTGGCCCAGTTCGGCAATCCCGAATTCAACAATCAGAGCGGCTATGTCGGGCCCTTCATCGATTACGGCTGGTTCGGCGGGCTCATCTTCATGTTCGCCATCGGCCTGATCGCCGGCCTGCTCTACCGCCAGTTCTGCCACGGCCGGCCCCTGGGCCTGCTGGTGTACCCGGTGTTCTTCGTCGGCCTCGTCGAGATGCCGCGCTACGTCTACTGGGGTCAGGGCCGGGCCACCTACGCCTGGCTGGCCATCGCAGTGGTGCTGGTGCTGGTCTACCGCCGTCGCAACCGGGTCAGCCTGGTCCGCCGGAAGACGGCCGCTGATGCGTAAAGCGATGCGCGCACTTGTGGTCTCGGTGCTGGCCACCACCATGGTCGCCTGCCAGACCACCCCGTCGAGCAGCGAGACCACCGGCGACAGCACCGCCGGCCTGCAGGGCATGCTCAACGCCCTCGCGCCGGGCGACACCCTGACCCTGGAGCCCAGGGTCTACGAGCACAGCGGGGTGCTCAAGGTGCTGGTGCCCGACGTGCGCATCGACGGCAACGGCGCGACCCTGCAGGCCACCCACGACGAGACCTCCGCCGTCCAGATCCTGTCCGACGGAGTGCAATTGAGCAATATCCGGCTGACCGCACCGCCGGAGGGGCCACGCTACATGTCGCCGGACGAGCACAAGCTGGTGATCGGCGCGGACAACGTCGCGGTGTCACACGTCAACATCGACGGCTCCGCGGGCGCGGGGGTCTTCGTCGATGGCGCACAAAATTTTTCGATTCGCGATCTGACCGTCCACGGCACCCGGGCCGATGGGCTGCATATGACCAACGGTGCCGGCAACGGAGTCGTCGAGGGTGTGCGCACCGACCAGACCGGCGATGACGGTGTGGCCGTGGTGTCCTACGGCGCCGACGCGGCCAGCTGCCACGACATCACGGTCAGCGATGTGCACGTCGGCAGCACCCGCTGGGGCCGCGGGATGACCGTCGTCGGCGGCACGAACATCGCCATGCGCGGCTTCACGGTCGCCGACACCGATTCCGCCGGTGTGTACGTCGCCACCGAAGGCGATCCGTACTTCACCCGGACCGTGGAGAACGTCAGCATCTCCGACGGGACCGTCACCGGCGCCAACCGCAACGCGGGCATCGTGCAGGGCGCCGTGCTGGTCGCGGTCGAGAATCCCGGCACCGAGGTGCGCAACGTGTCGATCTCGGACATCCGTATCGCCTCGACACCACCGTCGGCCGAACGCAATGTCGCGATCTACACCAAGGCCGGAACGCTGCAGGGCGTCCAAATCAGCGGCATCTCGCTCGACAACAGCACTCTCCCAGCATTTTTCACCAACGCCGATGCCGGATCCTTCGCCGTGACGGGTTGGACGGCCGGCGGTAACCCGATTGCGGTGAGTTGACATGCCCAACACAAAGATCATCCACGTGACGGAGTCCTTCGCCAGCGGCACAGCCTCGGCGATCGGCGATTTCGTGCGTAACTATCCGGAGGCAGAACACCATTTGGTGTACACGCCACGCCCGGAAGCCCCGGTGGACCCGCGCGAACTGGAGCAATTCGTCTCGGCCACCGAAATGCCCGCCGGCACCCTGGCCCGGGTGCGTTTCACCCGCTGCTACCTGCAGCAGGCCCGAAACGGGTTCGCCGGCAACGTCATCGCACATGCGCATTCCAGTAAGGCCGGCGCATACGTCCGCGCCGCGGTACGGACCTCCCGGCGGCTGCCGCTGGTCTACACCCCGCACTGCTACGCGTTTGAACGGCTCGATCTGAGCTGGCCGGCACGGCAGGTCTTCCGCGCCCTGGAATGGATCCTGTCGTTCAACACGTCGGCCTACGGAGCCTGCTCGCCGCGCGAGGCGCAGCTGTCCCGCTGGCCGGGCCGGACCACCCGGGTGCAGAGCGTGCCCAACGTGAACCCGCCCGGGCTCTCGGGGCACGGTCGTGAGGAATCTGGCCGTCCGCTACGCGTGGTGGGTAACGGCAGGCTCGGGCCGCAAAAGGACCCCGCGTTCTTCGCCGACGCGTTCGCCGCCGCGGCGGCGGAGAATCCCGATATCGAGGCGCTGTGGGTGGGCGGCGGCGACGAGGAGTATGAGAACAAGCTGCGCGCGTGTGGCGTCGAGGTGACGGGGTGGCTGCCCCGGACCGAGGCGCTCGCCGCGATGGCCTCGGCCGATCTCTACCTGCACACCGCGAGCTGGGAGGGCTTCCCGATCTCGATCATGGAGGCGTCCGGGATGGGCCTGCCGGTGGTCTCCCGGCGCCGGCCCTACCTGCTGGGCGTCGATCTGCCCGTGATCATCGACGAGCCTGCCGATTTCGCCTCGGCGGTGGCCCAGCTGCGCGAGGGCGACGCCCTGGATAAACTGCGTCGGCGCACGCAGGAGGCGCTGGCCGAGAACACCGACCGCGACCAGCAGGTGGCGCTGCGTGAACTGTACGGCCCGCTGATCGGAGCACGGTGATGTCGCAGGTGCACGTGAACGGCAAGTGGCTGGCGCAGCGGCTCACCGGCACCCAGCGCTACGCCACCGAGATCGTGCGCGCCATCCTGGCCACCGACACCGTCGATCTGGTGATCCACGTCCCGGCCGGCGTGGACGTCCCGGCCTATCTGCATCACCCACGTGCGGAGATCCGGCAGGCACGCGTCAAAGGCCAACTGTTCGAACAGGTTTACCTGCCGGCGGTGACCGCGGGGAAACTTCTGCTCAACTTCGCAGGCCCGGCACCGCTACTCAAGCGGCGCCAGCTGGTCACCATGCACGACGCCACCCCGTTCCGCTATCCGCAGACCTTCACCAAGTCCTTCGTGCGGTCCTACCTGGTGGTGTACTACCTGCTGGGCCGGATCGCCGAGCAGCTGGTGACGGTGTCGCACTTCAGCGCGCGCGAGCTCGACGACGTCCTGGGCATCCCGGTCGACCGCTTCCTCGTCGCCGGTTGCGCGGCGGACGCCCTGACCGGGCTTAAACCCGTGCGCCCCGAGCTCGACAGTGTCGAGGACCCGTTCTATCTGATGGTCGGAACGCTTGCGGTGCACAAGAATCTGGTCGCTCCCGTGCAGGCCGTCGTCGAGTCCGGGCGCAAGGTCATCGTCGTCGGTGCGTCGGGCAACAGCCAAGTGTTCTCGGCCGCATCGGATCTCACCGGGAACGCGGAGATCGCCGGTCATCTGTCCGACGCCGAACTCGCCTGGCTGTACCGCAACGCGGACGCACTCATCTTCCCGTCCAAGTACGAGGGTTTCGGACTACCGCCGCTGGAGGCGCAGTCGCTGGGTTGCCCGGTGGTGACCTCCCGGGCGGCGTCGCTACCCGAGATCGCCGGGGACGCAGCGTTGTTCTTCGACCCCGATGACACCGGTTCGCTGCTGGCCGAGCTGGACCGGTTGGACTCCGAGGGCGGGCTCGCCGATGACCTACGGCACCGCGGCCTGGTGAACGCGAAGCGTTACTCCTGGGATGAGTCGGCGCGCACCATACTGGCCTCGCTGCAGCTGGCCTGACCCGTCGCGATGGCAATGTCACCCTGACAGGGTGACATTGCGTCGGCCTCAGCCGAAGATCCCGGCCCGGGTGCAGGCCACCGCGACGGGGGCATCGCCCAGGTTGGTGGCGAGCGCAACCTCGGGGACGGTGTCATGCCCGATGCGGGCCACCACCAGGATCTGATCCGCCCGCTCGGCGACGTCGATGACCTGCGACGAACCGGTCAGCGAGCCGCCGTCGACGATGACGCTGCCCTGTCCCTCGACGGAGATCGCCGCATTCAGCGCGGTGCGCACCGCGGCCGAGTCCTTGCCGGCGAGTTCGGCGACACCGACCGATTTCGCGGCACCGTGCTCGCTGGCGGCGCCGTGCAGCAGACGGGCCACCTCGGTGCTGCCGGAACCGTCGGACGCGCCGACCACCAGGATCACACCGGTGCGCGGTTGCGGAAGCTGGCTGTAGAGCGCGCGCGCCAATTCCAGTGAGCGCCGCGACTTTCCGATCGCGACCTCCGGTGCGATGACCGGCAGCGGGTCGACCTCGCGCTGCAGCTGCGCCGGCGAGGACACCACCCCGGAGCGGGCCCGCCAGGCCAGCGCCGCACCGAGCGCGAGCAGACCGCCGAGTAGTCCGCCACCGATGCCGCCGAGCAGTTGGGTGCTCGAGCCGGTGCTGGATTCCGAGACAGTCGATTCGATGGTCTGAATGGCCGGGGCGCGGTCGATCTGAGATTCCAGCGACACCCGCTTACCGTCGAGATCCCTTGTGCGGTCGTTGAACACGGCCTCGTCAAAGGGAACTCCGTCCCGGTCGGCGTCGGTGAGGGCCTGCTGACGCAGTCGCACCACGGCGCCGTTGACCGCATCGAGCGCGGACTGCACGCGCACCTTGTTGAGGTCATAGACATGCCCGCCGTACACCTTCAGGGCGGCGTCGACCGCCCGCTGGGCGGATTCGGCGTCGGGCTCGGTGGCCGAGATGGCGATGATCGAGGCCTGCCCCTGCTGGGTGGCTGTCAGCGTCGGCGACTCGTCGGTGCCGAGCTCGTCGGCGACGGCATCCTGGAAACCGGTCGAACTCAGATAGGCGACCTCGCCGGACAGATATCCCTGCAGGGTGTCCGCGGGCATCGGACTGCTGGTGATGATCTGGTTGGGATCGATCGGCGGGTCGATGCGCACCTGGGTGGTGGCGGTGGCGGCGTTCGCGCTCACCGACAGCGCAATCAGTGTGCCCACGATCGCCCCCAGGACGATGCCTGCGACGGTGGCCGGCCACATCGGTGTCAGCAATCCGTAGACAGTGGCCCGCAACCGCTTCTGCATTTCGACTCCCCTGGGTCCAGTTCGCCTTCATAGTACGGACGGACCCCGGAGAAGCAAATTCACACTTGTTTGCCGGAAAGGTGCCCTGGTGACATATTTCCTCTTAAAAGTGCCTAAAACCGCAGGAGGAGAGATAGCTCCGACACACCCAGGCGACCATGCTCGGCGTCAAACTGTGACCAATTCAACGTCTGGCCACCCTCAGCCCTCGAGCTTGTAGCCCAGCCCGCGCACCGTCACCAGGTGCACGGGGCTGGCCGGATCGGCCTCGATCTTCGAGCGCAGCCGCTTGACGTGCACATCGAGGGTCTTGGTGTCCCCGACATAGTCGGCGCCCCATACCCGGTCGATCAGCTGGCCGCGGGTCAGCACCCGGCCGCTGTTGCGCATCAGGTACTCCAGCAGGTCGAACTCCTTGAGCGGCAGGGTGATCGGTTCACCGTTGACGCTCACCACATGACGCTCCACGTCCATCCGCACCGGGCCGGCCTCCAGCACACCGTCCCCGATGCCGACATCCTCGCTGTCGGTGCCGCGCCGGAGCACCGCCCGGATCCGGGCGATCAGCTCACGCGCCGAATACGGCTTGGTGACATAGTCGTCGGCGCCGAGTTCCAGGCCGACCACCTTGTCGATCTCACTGTCGCGGGCGGTGACCATGATGACCGGCACGCTGGACCGCGAGCGCAACTGCTTGCACACATCGGTACCGCTCATCCCGGGCAACATCAGGTCCAGCAGCACGATGTCGGCGCCTGCGCGCTCGAACTCCGCGAGCGCGGACGGGCCGTCACCGACGACGGTGGCCTCGAACCCCTCCTTGCGCAACAGGAATGCCAGCGGGTCGGCCAGAGATTCCTCGTCCTCAACGATCAGCACACTCGTCATGGGTGGGTTGGTCCTCTCTTAATCATCATCAACCGATCGGTCGTCATGAATGGCCGGTATGGCAAGGGTGAACGTCGAGCCGGTGCCCGGCTGACTCCATAACCGGATGGATCCGTTGTGGTTGGCGGCAACGTGTTTGACGATGGCCAGGCCGAGCCCGGTGCCGCCGGTGGCCCGCGAGCGGGCCTTGTCGACCCGGAAGAAACGCTCGAACACCCGCTCCTGATCGGCCCGCGCGATGCCGATACCGCGGTCGGTCACGGCGATCTCGATGTCGTTGCCGCGCCGACGCCGGCTGATCGACACCGCGGAGCCGTCCGGGGAGTAGGCGATGGCATTGGAGACCAGGTTCGCAATGGCGGTCGCGAGCAGCCGCTCATCGCCGAGCACCCGGTAGCCGGTCGGGGCGTCGGTCGTGATGGCGATATCGGCGTTGTCGGCGGCCACCTTGTAGCGCGAGAGGGCCTCGGCAACCAAGGTGTCGACGTCCACACTGTCCAGGTTGGGCAGCGGTTCGGCGCCCTGCAGCCGGGACAGCTCGATCAGCTCGCCCACCATGCTGGCCAGCCGGTTCGATTCGACGACCATCTTCTCGCCGAAGCGGCGAACGTTGTCGGGGTCGTCGGTGGAGGCGAGCAACGCCTCGGCCAGCAGGCCCATCGCACCGACCGGTGTCTTGAGTTCGTGGCTGACATTGGCGACGAAATCGCGCCGGGTCGCCTCCATCCGCGCCTGCTCGGACTGATCGCCGACGAACACCACCGCGAACTGGTGGTCCTCCTCGACCAGCAGCCGCACGTGGCCGCGCACCGACAGGCCCGAACGGCCCGACTTCTGCTTCTTGCGCGGCGACAGGTCGATCTCGACGTCGGCTCCGGTGGACAGGCAGCGCTGCACCGCCTGCCAGGCGCGATCATCGAGCAGCCGGTCACGCACCAGACCCAGCTCGGCGGCCTGATCATTCATGTAGACGACGTCGCGGAAGGCGTCGACCACCACGATCCCCATCGGGGACATCGCCGCGATGTGGCTGAGCATCTGGGAGATGGTGATACCGCGGCCCTGTTCGGCCAGTTGGCGGGCCCGGCGTTCGGCGAGTCGCGAGGACACGACCATCCCCGCAGCCACGCCGCCCGCCAGCGCGACCAACGCCAACGCTGCCGCCAACAGCAACGCGGAACCGACACTCACGCGAAAAGCGTACGCATCGGGTGAACGTCATCCCAGCAGCGTGCGGCCAAACCGGGACAAGTCACACGAACAAAGACAGGAGTTCGGTCACCGTTTACTCGCGTTCACCCGCCGTTTGTT
>NZ_JBFUKN010000137.1:0-10710 GCF_056400845.1 Mycobacterium sp. P4_H6
CATCCACACCGGCGCGTACCGCCGGTGTGGGTGCGGAAGTCGGCGGCCAGGGCACGAACCGCGGGATGTAGCGCCACATCATCGCCGCCCMCGTCACCGACACCACCCCCAGGACGCTGAGCCCGAGGCTCAGCGGCGCCACGATGGCGGCGGCGCCCAGCGACAACGGGCCCAGGAACATCCCGGCGTCGTGGGTGAGCCGCCAGGCGGCCAGGAACTCGGCCCGGGTCGCGGCGGGCGCGACATCGGCGCCCAGGGTCATGATGACGCCGTTACCCAGCCCATTGCCGATCCCCATGATGACCGCCGCGACGATGATCGACCAGAGCGAGTCGGTGAACGGCAGCGTGAAGAAGGCGACCGCGATGATGAGCAGGGACGGTACCGCCAGCGCCCGCCTGCCGTAGCGGTCCATCAGTTGCCCGGCCGGGTAGGAACACAACAGGTCGAACACGGCACCGACGCCATAGACCAGCGACACCGTCGCGGCGGCCAGACCGATGTGATCGGCCCACAACGGCAGCGCGGCATCGCGCGACGCCCGAGCCGCGCCCATCAGCAGCGAACCGAAACCCAAGGTGGACAGCAGGATCCGGTGCCGGGTCAGGACGCTGATGACCGATATGCCGCCCGGCGTCGCATCGCCGGCGCGTGGCGGATCGGGCACCCGGGTCAGCAGATAGCCGGACAGCAGCACGGCGACGCACTGCACGGCCAGCCCACCGCGCAGGCCGATCAGCAGAATGGCGCCCGCCCCGACGAACGGCCCGACCAACATGCCCAGGCGCCACATCAGCGCGAAGGTCGCCATCGCGCGGGCCCGCATGTGCGCCGGTGCGGCCTCGGCCAGATAGCTCTGCCGGGCCAGCCCCCATACCGCGGTGGACAGTCCGGTCAGCACCGCACCGATGGCGAGCGCCGCCGGTGTCCACGCTGCCGCCGAGAGCAGCACACCCGCCGCTCCGATGGCCGAGCCGACGATGATCGCCCGCCGTTCACCGAACCGGGCGACCAGCCGCCCGGCCGGCAGATCGCCGAGCACCGCGCCCAGGCCGACGAACGCGACGATCAGCCCGGCGACACCGACGGAGGCGCCGAGTTCCCGGGCCAGCAGCGCGATTACCGGTATGCCGGCACCCTGCCCGATACCGAAGATCGCCGAGGGGATGAAGACGGTGGTGACGAATGGGCGCAGGGTGGCCCCGGAGGTCATGCGCTCGTTTCGGCGGCGTGCTGACCGGCCGGCGCGAATCGGCTCTGCGGGCGGCGCAGTCCATAGTGGTCGCGCAACGTATGTCCGCTGTACTCGGTGCGGAACAGGCCGCGGCGCTGCAGGATCGGCACCACCTGGGAGACGAAGTCCTCCAGCCCGCCGGGCAGGTAGGGCGGCATCACGTTGAATCCGTCGGCGGCGCCGGCCTCGAACCACTCCTGCAGATTGTCGGCGACCTGCTCGGCGGTGCCGGCGAAGGTGCGGTGTCCACGTCCGCCGCCGAGTTTGGCGATCAGCTGGCGGACGGTGAGGGACTCCTGCTCGGCGAGATCCTTCACCAGTTGGTAGCGGCTCTTGTTGCCCTGAATCTGCTCGATCGGTGGTAGCGCGGGCAGCGGTGCGTCCAGCGCATGGGCGGTCAGGTCGGCTCCGAGCATGTTGGACAGTTGGCGCAGCGAATATTCCGGTGAGATCAGGTCGGTGAGCTCCTGTTCCAGTTCCAGGGCGGCCTCTTCGGTGGGGCCGATATAGGCCACGATGCCGGGCAGGATCTTGATCTCATCGGCGCTGCGACCGTAGGCCACGGCGCGGGCCTTCACATCGCGGTAGAACGCCACCCCTTCGTCGATGGTGCGTTGGGCGGTGAAGATCGCCTCGGCGTAGTGCGCGGCGAAATCCTTGCCGCTCTCCGAGGACCCGGCCTGCACCAGCAGTGGGCGGCCCTGCACCGAACGCGGTGAGTTGAGCGGGCCGCGCACCCGGAACAGATCTCCGTCGTGGTCGATGCTGTGCACCTTGTCCGGGTCGGCGAACACCCCGGTGCCGGGGTCGAGCACGATCGCGTCGTCATCCCAGCTGTCCCACAAGGCGGTGGCCACGTCCACGAATTCCTGTGCGCGGCGGTACCGCCCGGCGTGATCGGGGATGTCGTCGAGTCCGAAGTTGGCGGCTTCGTCGGCGCCCGCCGAGGTGACGATGTTCCAGCCGGCCCGCCCGCCGCTGATGTGATCGAGCGAGGCGAAGCTGCGGGCCAGGGTGTAGGGCGAGTGGTATCCGGTCGACGCGGTGGCGATAAGGCCGACGTGCTCGGTGGCCGAGGCGATCGCGGTCAGCAGCGTGATCGGCTCGAACACGGCCTGGGTGTTGTGCTTGATGCGCGGGCCGACCGCCAGACCGTCGGCGAAGAACACCGAGTCCAGCCTGCCGCGCTCGGCGATACGACCGAGCTCCTGGAAGTGCGCGACGCTCAGGATGTTGCGCGCGTCGGTACGCGGATGACGCCAGGCCGCCTCGTGGTGGCCGACACCCATCAGGAACGCGTTGAGATGCAACTGCTGTGACATTCTGACTTTCTGGTTGGTGAACGGTGCGCTAGTTGTTGACCCGCCAGCGGGACAACCGCCGTTCCACGGCGACGATCACACCGTTGAACGCGAGCCCGACCAACGCGATCGTGACGATGCCGGCGTACATCTCGGGAATCTGGAAGTTGAGCTGCGACGCGGTGATCAGATACCCGAGACCGGCTTTGGCGCCGACCATCTCGGCGGCGATGAGCACCAGGATCGATGAGGCCGCAGCCATCCGCAGCCCGGTGAAGATGGTCGGGACCGAGGCCGGCAGGATCACCTTCTGGAACAACCGGACCGGGGACAGTCCCAGCGAACGGGCGGACTTGATCAGCAAGGGATCGACCGTGCGGACGCCGGAGATGGTGTTCAGCAGGATCGGGAAGGTCGAGGCGTACACCACCAGAGCGACCTTGGAGGTCTCACCGATCCCGAGGATGAGGATGAACACCGGCAGCAGCGCCAGCGCGGCCGTGTTGCGGAACAGCTCCAGAATCGGGTTGAGGAACTCGGCAACCGGCCGGTACCAGGCGATCGCGATACCCAGCGGGATGGCGACGGCGACCGCGATGACGAAGCCGAGCAGGGCCCGGGACAGGCTCGCCGACACATGCTCCCAGAGTTGACCGTTGCCGACCAGCGTGATGAAGGTCTCGGCCACCTGGCTGAACGGGGGCAGGAAGACCTTGTCCACCAGCCCGATTCGCGGGGCGATCTCCCATACCGCCAGGAACGCCAGGATGGCGGCGGCCGGTTTGAAGATCTTCCAGGCCAGCGAGCCGACCGACCGGCGAAGCCCGCGGGACACCGGGGGAGCCGACGCCGGAGGTGCCGGTGACGACGCGGCGACGGGAACGGCCTCGGCCGGGGTGGCGATGGCGCTAGACATGGACAACCTCGCTATCGTCGGCCGGGGCCGTCAGCTCCTGGGTGCGGGCACGCTCGACCTCGTGATGCAACAGCGTCCAGATGTGGTGGCGCAGCGACCGGAAACCCTCGCTGGATCGGACATCCTCGGCGCTGCGGTCGATGTCGACATCCACGATGTTCTTGATCCGGCCCGGTCGTGAGGTCAGCACGGCGACCCGCTGGCCCAGGTAGATCGCCTCGTCGATGCCGTGGGTGATGAACAGGATCGTCTTGCCGGTGGTCTCCCAGATGCGCAGCAGCTCGTCCTGCAACGATTCCCGGGTCTGGGCGTCCAACGCGGCGAAGGGCTCGTCCATCAGCAGCACTTCGGGGTCGAAGGCCAGGCTGCGGGCGATCGCCACCCGCTGTTTCATGCCGCCGGAGAGTTCGTGCGGATAGCGATCGCCGAAACTGCGCAGGCCCACCAGATCCAGATAGTGCTCGGCGCGTTCCCGACGTTCGGCTTTGCCCAGGCCCTTTGCCTCCAGCCCGAATTCGATGTTCTTGCGGGCGGTGCGCCAGGGCAGCAGCGCGTACTGCTGGAACACGATGCCGCGGTCAAGTCCTGGTCCGGTCACGGGTGTGCCGTCCAGCAGGATGGCACCCGACGTCGGTTCGGTCAGGCCGCCGAGCAGATCCAGCAGGGTGGACTTGCCGCATCCGCTGGGGCCCACCAGCACCAGGAACTCGCCCGCGGCCAGATCGATGGTGATGTCCTCGACGGCGGTGAAAGCGGTGTCCTCGCCGCGGATCGGGAACTGCTTGGTCACATGCTGCAAGCTCAGCTTCGGATGTCCGGTCATTTCTTCGCCAATGGTTGTCCGTCGGGACCGCTGCCGTCGGGATAGCTGCCGTTGGCATACGGATTGAATTCGTTGGTGTAGAGGTCGGAGGCCTTCAACGTGCCCTCGTCCAGCTCGCCGTTGCGCACCAGCCAGTCGATCCAGGTCTGCAGTTCGCGTTCGGCGATCACCCCGCCGGCCACCGGAATGCCCGTGCTGCGCCAGAAGTCGATGGCCGCGGTGTTCTCGTTGCGCTTGCGCTGATGGATGATCTCCCTGAATTTCGCCAGTACCTCCTCGCGAGGGGTGACCTGGGTCCAGCGGGTGGCGCGGGCGGTGCCCTGGACGAAATCCGCGGAGGCTTCCGGGTTGTCGGCGATGAAGTCGTCGCGCAGGACGTAGGTGCCGTAGCTGAACGCGCCGAACAACGACTTGTCGGTGAACAGCGGACGGATCCCGCCGCGCTTCAAGGCGCCTTCGCGATAGATGTCGTTCAGGGCTGCGACGTCGATCTGGCCGTCCCGCAACGCCTGCTCGGTGTTCACCGGGGGCACCACGGTCAGCGCGACGGTCTTGATCTCGTCGCTGGAGAGGCCCTCCTTGGCCAGCCACTCCCGGGTCAGGAACTCGTGGTGCGCTCCGAGGGTGTTCATCCCGACCTTCTTGTTGATGAGGTCGCGGGCGGATCGAATGGGGCTGTCCTCCAGGACGTAATAGCCGGTGTATTCGGCGTCGTCGGCACCGTAGGAACTGAGCACCGAGGTGATGTTGGCACCCGCCGCGTTCAGTTTCACCACGGCGCCGTTGAACGCCGAACCGAATTCGACATCACCGGTGGCCGCGGACTGGATGTCCTGAGGGCCACTGGTGGTGTCGCCCACCCATTCCAGCTTCACCTTCTCGAAATAGCCGAGCGCCTCGGCCAGTTCGGGCATCTTCACTTCGCCGGTGGAACCCTGGTACCGCAGTACGGTTTTGCCATCGGCGTTCTGGGTGCCCTGGTCGGACGACCCGCAGGCGGCGAGACACAGCACCACCACCGCCGCGAGCGCGGTGACAAGTGTTCTGCTGGATCTGTGTCTCATCGATGTGTCCCCCTGGATCTGATATGCCCATGCTGGCAGCGGGCTCGCGTCCGCTGAACCTTTTGCCTCTGCCGGAATGCAAAGGGCGGAGCTAGTTCCCGTCGCCCACCGCGCCGCGGAACTCTGCTCCTGCGATGGACAGGGACGCCAACCCGTCCGGGCCGACCGGGATGTCGCCCTCCAGCGTGGTGCGGTACAGCACCCGGGTGGTCTGCACGTCGTCGAGATCGGTGGGGGCCAGGTGCGCGGTGGCGCGGTTGTCCCAGAACGCGACGGTGCCCGCGCGCCAGCGCAGCCGCACCGTGTACGCCGGGTTGGTGACCTCGTCGAAGAACAGATCGAGCAGCCGGTCGCTCTGTGCAGGCGACAGGCCGACCAGGCGGGCGGTGAAACCCGGTGTGACGAACAGCGAACGCTCGCCGGTGACCGGATGCACGCGCACCACCGGGTGTTCGGTGACGATCGGATTGGACCGGGTCTTCTCGGCATAGCTGCTGTCATAGGACCATTGCGGATGACGCCCGCCGAATCGATGCTCGGCGCGCAACCCGTCGGCCAGCAGTTTCAACGGCTGCGGGAGTCCGTTGTAGGCCGCGGCCAGGTTGGTCCACTGGGTGTCCCCGCCCTGCTCGGGCACGATGTCGGCGCGCAGCACGGTGGCCGCCGGAGGATTGACCAGTGCGGTGACGTCGGTGTGCCACTTGTTGTCGTAGCTGTACTTGACCTTGCCGAATCGCTTCGCGTACTTGCGGCTGTCGACGGCGAGAATCTCCGGAAAGCCCTCCGGTGCCTCATCGTCATAGGGGTGCGACGGGGTCACCGTGCCGAACC
This sequence comes from Mycobacterium sp. P4_H6, assembly GCF_056400845.1. Classification (NCBI taxonomy): domain Bacteria; kingdom Bacillati; phylum Actinomycetota; class Actinomycetes; order Mycobacteriales; family Mycobacteriaceae; genus Mycobacterium; species Mycobacterium sp. P4_H6. The sequence continues at coordinate 6,170 of NZ_JBFUKN010000137.1, forward strand.
GGGCCGAGAACGCGATCTGATCGGCGTGTTCGATCTGCTGGCCGTGAAAGAACAACACCTTGTACCGGTGCAGCGCGGCCCGGATGGCGTCGACCTGAGCGTCGGTCAGGGTGTGGCGCAGATCGACCCCCGTGACCTCGGCGCCGATATGGCCGGCCACCGCAGCGAAGTGCGGTGGCGCGGCGGAATCTGCTGATGTGCTGTCTTTTTCGATCGTGACGCTCATGATGATCCCCCTGGTTGGCTGTTGGCTGTGTCTTCRTGATCGGCAACGCCGGCCCCACCGGGAATGCGGCTTTCACGATGTGAGAGAGGATCAGCGTGAGCTTATGTCCCGCCGTGCTCCGATGCGCCTGGCGTGCTGCTGAATCACCGGCAGGATGTCGCGGATCAGCTCGTCGGTGAGCCGGCTGCGCAATGCCTGGACCCCGACCGAACCCCACACCAATCCGTCCGCACCGAAAACCGGTACCGCGATCGCGCGGACGTGCTCACCCTGGGTGCCGACGGTATCGGCGTAACCCCGGCGGCGCACCCGTTCCAGCGTCGCCACCGCGGGCCTGCGGTGGAACGCGAGCATCGCCATCCCCATCGCGCTGTCGGTGAGTGCCTGCCGTGACCCGGGAAGCTGGTTGCCGCAGAATTTCTGCGCCGGGCGGCCCGAGCAGACGGTGACGACCTCGTTGTGCTCGGGCATGCCGAGGCTGGCGGTGATCCCGATATCGCCGGCCAGTGAATACAGGTGCGGGGCAACCGTTTGCACGTTGAGTCGGTGCAGGGCCGGTGCCGCCAGCGCGACCATCCCGGCGCCCACCCGGTAGTACTCGCCGTCTGCGGAACGCTCCAGCAGCCCGCCGTGCAGCAGCGCCTGGCTCAACCGGTAGGCGGTGCTCAACGGCAGCCCGGTGCGCGCCGCGATGGACGTCAGCGTCAGTTGGTCCTCGGACTCCCCGACGGCGGTGAGGATGGCGATGGCCCGGTGCAGGACCTGCGGCCCGGGCGGGGCCTCACCGGCCGAGTGCCTGGCCATCGGGGCCCGCGTCCTTGGGGTAGGTGCCGTTGGCGTAGGGATTGAACTCGTTGGTGTAGAAGTCCTCGGGTTTCAGTGTGCCCTCCTCGAGTTCGCCGTTGCGGACCAGCCAGTCGATCCACAGCTGCAGCGATTTCGGGTCGATGACACCGCCCGGTTCGGCGACTCCGGTGCTCTTCCAGTACTCGGTCTTCTCCACGTTCTCGTTGCGCCCGCGGGCGTTGATGATCTCCTTGAACTTGGCGATCACCTGCTCACGGGGGGTGACCTGGGCCCACCGGACCGCCCTGGCGGTGCCCTGGGTGAGGTCGGCCACCGCATCCCTGTTGGCGTCCAGGAAGTCGTTTCGCACGATGTAGGTGCCATAGGTGAAGTCGCCGAACAATGACCCGTCGGTGAAGAGCGGCCGAACCCCGCCACGCGCCACGGCCTCGTCACGCCAGATGTCGAACAAGGCGATCGCGTCGATGTTGCCCTGCCGAAGGGTCTGCTCGGCATTGACCGGCGGCACCACCGTGAGCTCCACCTGCTTGATCTCCTCGGGGGACAAGCCTTCGCGGGCAAGCCATTCGCGCATCACGAACTCCTGATGGGCGCCCAGGGTGTTCATCCCGAACTTTTTGCCGATCAGATCGCGGGCGGAGCGGATCGGGCTGTCCTCGAGCACGTAGTACCCGGTGAAATTCTCCTTGTCCGACCCGTAGTAGCCGATGATCGAGGTGATCGGCGCACCGGCGGAGACGAGCTTGACCACGGCACCGTTGAACGCCCCACCCACATCGATATCGCCGGTGGCGGTGGCCTGGATGTTCTGCGGGCCACTGGTCGTGTTGCCGATCCAGTTGAGCTTGATCTTCTCGAAATAGCCGAGGTTCTCTGCGAGTTCGGGGAAGGTGACCTGGCTGGCCCAGCCCTGGTAGCGGATGATGGTCTTGCCGTCTTCGGTGCTGGCGGTGTCCGAGGACGATCCGCACGCGGAGACCAGCCCCGCGATCATCAACGTCGAAACCGCCAGGGCGAGTGCACGCAACTTCATTCCAGTGATCCTGTGAGCAGCGATACCCACTGACAACCGTTCGGCGTCCGGCGATTTTAATCGGGGCGATTGCAGCCGTGGTGATCCGGCGGTGCCTCACCTATGGTGAGACGATCCCGCACTCGAACATGTTCGTTATCAGGGGGTTTCGCTGTGCCTGAAGCCAGCACACATATCGAAGAATTGACCGCGGATGTTTTCGTCGCCGGTGGGGGACCGGCGGCGTCATGGTCGGCGCTGCGGGCGGCCCGCGACGGTGCAGAGGTGGTGCTCGCCGACAAGGGGTACTGCGGTACCAGCGGCGCGACCGCATCGGCGGGCACCGGAGTCTGGTACGTCCCGCCGGATCCGCAGTTGCGTGCCGAGGCCATCGCCAGCCGCGACGGTCTGGGTGGCCACCTGGCCGATCATCGCTGGGCGAACCGGGTGCTCGACGAAACCTACAACCGGATCAACGAATTCGCCGATGACGCGAGGTTCCCGTTCCCGGTGGGACCCGATGGCAGGCAACTGCGTAACGGGCTGCAAGGCCCGGAATACATGCGCCGGATGCGTATTCTGTTGCGTCGGGCCGGTGTTCGGATCCTCGACCACAGCCCGGTCACCGAACTGCTGGTCGACGCCGACGGAGCGGCGGCCGGGGTGGCCGGTTATCGGCGGCACGAGAAGCAGGACTACCGGGTGCGCGCCGGTGCCGTGGTGCTGGCCACCGGCGGATGTGCCTTCCAGTCCAAGGCGCTCGGGTGCGATGTGAACACCGGCGACGGAACGTTGTTCGCCGTGGAGGCCGGCGCCGAACTGTCCGGGATGGAGTTCTCGAACGCCTACGGCATCGCCCCCGAGGGCACCTCGGTCACCAAGACGGCGTTCTACCACTTCGCCACCTTCTACCGGGAAGACGGCACCGTGCTGGAGGGGGCGAGCGGACAGAACCGGTCACCGATCGCCACAGAACTTCTGCAGGGCAGAGTGTTCTGCCAACTGGACCGTGCCGATCCGGACAATCGTGCCGCGATGCGGCTGGCGCAGCCGAACTTCTTCCTGACCTTCGACCGGATGGGTGTCGACCCGTTCACCCAGCGTTTCGCGGTCACGCTGCTGGCCGAGGGCACGGTGCGCGGCACCGGCGGCATCCGCATCGTCGACGACGAGTGCGCGACAACAGTGCCCGGATTGTTCGCGGCCGGTGACGCCGCGACCCGTGAACTGATCTGCGGTGGGTTCACCGGCGGTGGCAGCCACAACGCCGCCTGGGCGATCTCGTCGGGCAACTGGGCCGGCCGCGGTGCGGCGAGATATGCCCGCGCGCTCGGTCCGGCCTCGGCTGCGCGCCGGGTCTCCGGTGTGGGGACCGCGGGGATCCGTCCGCAGTCCGGCGCGCGTGCTGCGGATCACCGCGAGGTGGTGACGGCGTTGCAGCGCGAGGTGCTGCCGTATGACAAGAACTATCTGCGCCGGGGGCCGGTGCTGACCGACGCGCTCGGTGTCATCGATGGGATCTGGGGCGATGTGCGCGGCTCCCTGGCTGGTGACGGTGAGCAACTGGTGCGCAACAGGCAGGCCGCGGCCATGGTCGCGCATGCCCGTTGGATGTACCGGACTGCGCTGACGCGGACCGAGACGCGGGGGATGGCCAAGCGGCTCGACCACCCCGAGCAGGATCCGGCCCAACATCACCGGCTCATCACCGGTGGGCTCGATGACATCTGGGTGCGGTCCGAYAGCGCGGCGAGATGGCGGGTGGCTTCATGATCGAACTGGTCTCGACCGAACGCTGCATCTCGTGCGACAAATGCGTCGCGGTCTGCCCGACGAACGTGTTCGATCGTGATGCGGCGGGAGTTCCGGTGATCAGCAGGCAGGACGACTGCCAGACCTGCTTCCAGTGCGAGGCCAACTGCCCCGTCGACGCGCTGTTCGTGTCCCCGTTCGTCACCCCGCAAGCAGGAATCGAGGAACCCGACCTGGTGCGCCGCGGCCTACTGGGCAGCTATCGGGAGCGTATCGGCTGGGGCCGGGGTCGGGTGTCCGGCGCCAGCACCGCGGTCGGTCCGGCCCTCAAACCGGGCACCCTGCCGCTGATCTCCTAGTGACGTGCGCACATCCGGTAACGCCCACCGTTACTGAATGTGCGTACGGCGCAGGGTCGACTAGATTTCCTGCAGTGTCAGAGCCCCAGAGCCCGCCGCCGTTCCCCCGGGGCATGGCCTTGTTGGTGGCCGGCGCGTTCTTCATGGAGATCCTGGACGCCACGATCATCACGCCCGCCATCCCGCTGATCGCCTCGTCGTTGGGCGTCGAGGCCGTGGATGTGAACGTGGCGATCTCGGCGTACCTCGTCACCGTGGCGGTGCTCATTCCGGCCACCGGATGGATGGCCGACAGGTTCGGCATTCGGCGGGTCTTCCTGGCCGCGATCGTGGTGTTCACCCTCGCCTCGGTGGGCTGCGCGCTGAGCACCTCGCTGCCGACGCT
>NZ_JBFUKN010000138.1:0-10472 GCF_056400845.1 Mycobacterium sp. P4_H6
GCCATGGTGGTGGCCATCTACTTCAAGGCACACGGCGGAATTGCGGTGCTGTTCGGGTTGGCAATCTTCCAGGCATTGCTGGTGATGAGCACCAGCATCCCGGTGCTGAAGAAGATCCGCTCCAACGGCTTGGACGTCGAGGACGTCCCCGCATCGGATTCGAAGGATTGAGCTGACCCGAATGACTGAGACTGTGCTTGCCGCCGAAGAGGGTGGCGCCGCCATCCACGTCGGACACCACACGATGGTGTTCGAACTGTTCGGCATGACCTTCAACGGTGACACGATCATGGCCACCGCGATCACCGCGGTGATCATCATCGGGCTGGCGTTCTATCTGAAGTCCAAGGTCACCTCGACCGGCGTGCCCGGCGGCGTGCAGCTGTTCTGGGAGGCGCTGACCATCCAGATGCGCCAGCAGATCGAGGGCTCGATCGGCATGAAGATCGCCCCCTTCGTCCTGCCGCTGGCCGTCGCGCTGTTCGCATTCATCCTGATCTCCAACTGGCTGGCCGTGTTCCCGTGGCAGTACGGCGGATCCGACGGTGCCGCGGCCGAGCTCTACAAGCCGCCGGCCTCGGACATCAACTTCGTGCTGGCACTCGCTCTGTTCGTGTTCATCTGCTACCACGCGGCGGGCATCTGGCGGCGCGGCGCCATCGGACACCCGATCGCGGTCGTCAAGGGCCACGTCGCCTTCCTGGCCCCGATCAACATCGTCGAGGAACTCGCCAAGCCGATCTCGCTGGCACTTCGACTCTTCGGCAACATCTTCGCCGGCGGCATCCTGGTGGCGCTGATCGCGATGTTCCCCTGGTACATCCAGTGGCTGCCCAATGCCATCTGGAAGACCTTCGACCTGTTCGTCGGTTTGATCCAGGCCTTCATCTTCAGCCTGTTGACGATCCTGTACTTCAGCCAGTCGATGGAAGTTCACGACGACCACGACACCAAAGAGCACGCGCACTGACTTTCGACCGTTTGACCTAGCTGCACTGACACGTACGACAGAAGTCCTGGTGGCACCGCCACCAGTTACAAGGAGGAAAAAGGAATGGAACTCGATCCCAACGCCATCATCACCGCTGGCGCGCTGATCGGTGGCGGTCTGATCATGGGTGGCGGTGCCATCGGCGCCGGTATCGGTGACGGTATCGCGGGTAACGCGCTGATCTCCGGCATCGCCCGGCAGCCCGAGGCCCAGGGCCGGCTGTTCACCCCGTTCTTCATCACCGTCGGTCTGGTGGAGGCCGCGTACTTCATCAACCTGGCGTTCATGGCGCTGTTCGTCTTCGCCACGCCGGGCCTGCAGTAGTCCGACGGCATGGACCAGCTGACCGTATCCATCGTGGCCGCGGAAGAGGGCGGGGGGACCAGTAACTTCCTGGTCCCCAATGGCACCTTTTTCGCCGTGCTGCTCATCTTCCTGATCACGCTCGGCGTGATCTGGAAGTGGGTGGTGCCGCCGATCAGCAAGGTGCTCGCCGAGCGCGAGGCCATGCTGGCCAAAACTGCTGCCGACAGCCGTAAGTCGGCTGAACAGGTGGCAGCCGCTCAGGCCGACTACGACCAGGCGATGGCCGGCGCACGCGCCGAGGCATCGGCACTTCGTGACGAGGCACGCGCCGAAGGCCGTCAGGTCGTCGACTCGAAGCGGGCCGAGGCCAGCGGTGAAGTCGCCGAGACGGTACGCCAGGCCAACGAGAAGCTGTCCCAACAGGGTTCAGCTGCTCAAGCCGAGCTGACCTCGTCGGTGGATGGCCTCTCGGCCACCCTGGCGAGCCGCATCCTCGGCGTCGACGTGAATTCGGGACGGAACAACTAGATGTCGACATTCATCGGACAGCTGATCGGCTTCGCCGTCATCGTGTTCATCATCGCCAAATGGGTGGCACCCCTGGTGAAGGGGCTGATGGTCAAGCAGCAGGAGGCCATCCGCGTCGCCCTGGCCGAGAGTGCCGAGGCGGCGAAGAAGCTCGCTGAGGCCGATGCCATGCATGCCAAGGCACTGGCCGACGCCGAGGCCGAGGCCGGCAGCGTCACCGGTGAGGCAAAGCAGGACTCCGAGCGCATCAAGGCCCAGCTCGAAGAGCAGGCCGGGATCGACGCCGAGCGCATCAAGGCTCAGGGCGGGCAGCAGGTTCACCTGCTCCGCCAGCAGCTGGTGCGCGAACTGCGGCTCGGGCTGGGCGATGAAGCAGTCGCCAAGGCCGCCGACCTGGTCCGTGCCCACGTGGCCGATTCGGCCGCGCAGGCTGCCACCGTCGACCGCTTCCTGGACGATCTCGACCAGATGGCCCCGTCGGCCGCTGTCATCGAGACCGGTGCCACCGCGGGACTCCGGGCGGCCAGCCGTGAGGCCTTGGCCAGTCTGGTGTCCGAGTTCGACAGCCTGGCAGGTGGTTTGGATGCCGACGGGCTGACGGCTCTGGCCGACGACCTGGCTGCAGTGGCAAAGCTGCTCATCACCGAGAGCGCCCTGACCAAGCACCTGGCCGAGCCGGCGGATTCCGCCACGGCCAAGGTCTCGCTGGTCGACAAGCTGCTGACCGGCAAGATCGGTGAGCCCGCCCTGAAGCTGGTCCGCACCGCCGCATCCCAGCGCTGGTCCACCGAGGCCAACCTGGTCGACGGGATCGAGCACATCGCGCGTCTGGCCCTCCTGCAGCGCGCGAACGCGGCCGGCGAGGTCGACGAGGTGGAAGACCAGCTGTTCCAGTTCGGGCGGGTTCTCGACTCCGAGCCGCGGCTGTCTGCACTGCTGAGCGACTACACCACCGATGCCGCAGGTCGAATCGCCCTGCTGGACAAGGTGGTCGGTACCGGAAGCAGCGCCAATGGCACCGCCGCCGCGCTGCTGTCGCAGACCATCGGCCTGCTCCGCGGGGAGCGCGCCGACGAAGCGGTCATCGATCTCGCCGAGCTCGCAGTGGCCCGTCGTGGAGAGGTCGTGGCTCATGTCAGCGCCGCTGCGGATCTGACCGATGCACAGCGCGATCGCCTGGCGACCGTGCTCTCGCGCATCTACGGGCATCCGGTGTCCATCCAGTTGCATGTCGATCCGGAACTGCTCGGTGGTCTGTCGATCACCGTCGGTGACGAAGTGATCGACGGATCCATCGCGTCCCGATTGGCCGCCGCGCAGACCCAGCTGCCGGACTGACCCAGAAGACTTATCACCCAGATCAAAGGTAGGAAGACGAAAAACCATGGCAGAGTTGACAATCTCGGCTGCTGATATCGAAGGTGCCATCGAGGGCTACGTATCCTCGTTTTCCGCCGACACCGAGCGGGAAGAGGTCGGCACCGTTGTCGATGCCGGTGACGGCATCGCCCACGTCGAGGGCCTGCCCTCGGTCATGACACAGGAGCTGCTCGAATTCCCGGGCGGCGTTCTGGGCGTGGCGCTGAACCTCGACGAGCACAGCGTCGGCGCCGTGATCCTGGGTGACTTCGAAAAGATCGCCGAAGGCCAGCAGGTCAAGCGCACCGGCGAGGTGCTCTCCGTTCCGGTGGGCGACGCCTTCCTGGGCCGCGTGGTGAACCCGCTCGGACAGCCCATCGACGGTCAGGGCGACATTGCCGCCGAGACCCGTCGTGCCCTCGAGCTGCAGGCCCCCTCGGTCGTGCAGCGCCAGGGTGTCAGTGAGCCGCTGCAGACCGGTATCAAGGCCATCGACGCCATGACTCCGATCGGCCGCGGCCAGCGACAGCTGATCATCGGCGACCGCAAGACCGGTAAGACCGCCGTCGCCGTCGACACCATCCTCAACCAGCGTGGGGCCTGGGAGACCGGCGACCCGAAGCAGCAGGTSCGCTGCRTCTACGTCGCGATCGGCCAGAAGGGCWCSACGATCGCCTCSGTSAAGSGSGCGCTCGAAGASGSCGGCGCSATGGAGTACACCACCATCGTCGCGGCCCCCGCCTCGGACGCTGCCGGCTTCAAGTGGCTGGCCCCCTACACCGGTTCGGCCATCGGCCAGCACTGGATGTATGACGGCAAGCACGTCCTCATCGTGTTCGACGATCTGTCCAAGCAGGCCGACGCCTACCGCGCCATCTCGCTGCTGCTGCGCCGCCCGCCGGGCCGTGAGGCGTTCCCCGGTGACGTGTTCTACCTGCACTCCCGTCTGCTGGAGCGTTGCGCCAAGCTGTCCGACGAACTGGGCGGTGGATCGATGACCGGCCTGCCGATCATCGAGACCAAGGCCAACGACATCTCGGCGTTCATCCCGACCAACGTCATCTCCATCACCGACGGCCAGTGCTTCCTGGAGTCCGACCTGTTCAACCAGGGCGTGCGACCGGCCATCAACGTCGGTGTGTCGGTGTCGCGCGTCGGTGGTGCCGCTCAGATCAAGGCGATGAAAGAGGTCGCGGGCTCGCTGCGCCTCGACCTGTCGCAGTACCGCGAGCTGGAGGCCTTCGCGGCCTTCGCCTCGGATCTGGACGCGGCCTCCAAGGCGCAGCTGGACCGCGGTGTGCGCCTGGTCGAGCTGCTCAAGCAGCCCCAGTACAGCCCGCTGTCCGTCGAGGATCAGGTTGTCGCGATCTTCCTCGGCACCAAGGGCCACCTGGATTCGGTTCCCGCCGAAGACGTCTCACGCTTCGAGACCGAGCTGCTGGAGCACGTCAAGGCCAGCCACTCCGACCTCCTGAACGGCATCAAGGACAGCAAGAAGCTGTCCGAAGAGGCCGAGGAGAAGCTGGTCACCGTGATCAACGACTTCAAGAAGGGCTTCTCGGCATCCGACGGCAGCTCGGTCGTGGTGAACGAGTCCGACTCCGAAGCCCTCGATCCCGAGGACCTGGAGAAGGAATCGGTCAAGGTCCGCAAGCCTGCACCCAAGAAGGCCTAGGTAACCAATGGCAGCCACACTGCGCGAGCTACGCGGACGTATCCGCTCGGCCGGGGCGATCAAGAAGATCACCAAGGCTCAAGAGCTGATCGCCACGTCGCGGATCGCCAAGGCGCAGGCCCGGGTCCAAGCGGCCCGGCCCTACGCCACCGAAATCACCAGCATGCTCACCGAGCTGGCCGGCGCCAGCGCGCTGGATCACCCGCTGCTCGTCGCACGGGAGAACCCGAAGCGGGCCGCCGTGCTGGTGGTGTCCTCGGACCGTGGGCTGTGCGGTGGGTACAACGCCAACGTGCTGCGGCGCGCCGAGGAGCTCTTCTCGCTGCTGCGTGACGAGGGCAAGTCCCCGGTGGTCTACGTCGTCGGTCGGAAGGCTCTGGGCTACTACAACTTCCGCCAGCGTGACGTGGCGGAGTCGTGGACCGGCTTCTCGGAGCGACCGACCTACGAACACGCCAAGGAGATCGCCGACACCCTGGTGACGGCATTCATGTCCGGTGCCGATGACGACGGCGACGACGGCGGCGCGGACGGCATCCTCGGTGTCGACGAGCTGCACATCGTGTCGACCGAGTTCCGCTCGATGCTGTCGCAGACTGCGGCTGCGCTGCGGATCGCCCCGATGGTCGTCGAGTACGTCGAAGACGCACCGGATGAGGGCCCGCACACGCTGTTCTCGTTCGAGCCGAACGCCGAGAACCTGTTCGACGCGCTCCTGCCGCGCTACATCGCCACCCGCGTGTACGCGGCACTGCTGGAGGCGGCCGCCTCGGAGTCGGCATCACGCCGGCGCGCCATGAAGTCGGCCACCGACAACGCCGACGATCTGATCAAGGCACTCACGCTGGCGGCCAACCGCGAGCGTCAGGCGCAGATCACCCAGGAAATCAGCGAGATCGTCGGTGGCGCCAACGCGCTGGCCGACGCCAAGTAAGCCCCGTAGGAAGCGAAAAGAGATATGACTGCTGTCGCAGAAAAGACCACGACGGGTCGCGTTGTTCGTATCACCGGCCCCGTGGTCGACGTGGAGTTTCCACGTGGCGCGGTGCCCGACCTGTTCAACGCCCTGCACGCCGAGATCACCTACGGCGAGCTGGCCAAGACGCTGACCCTGGAGGTCGCCCAGCACCTGGGTGACAACCTGGTCCGCACCATTTCCATGCAGCCCACCGACGGCCTGGTGCGCGGCACCGACGTCAGCGACACCGGTAAGTCGATCTCGGTGCCCGTGGGTGACGGCGTCAAGGGCCACGTGTTCAATGCCCTCGGCGACTGCCTCGACGAGCCCGGCTACGGCGAGGACTTCGACCACTGGTCGATCCACCGCAAGCCGCCGGCCTTCGCCGACCTGGAACCCCGCACCGAGATGCTGGAGACCGGTCTGAAGGTCGTCGACCTGCTCACCCCGTACGTGCGTGGCGGCAAGATCGCCCTGTTCGGTGGTGCCGGCGTCGGCAAGACCGTGCTGATCCAGGAGATGATCAACCGCATCGCCCGCAACTTCGGTGGCACCTCGGTGTTCGCCGGCGTGGGTGAGCGCACCCGTGAGGGCAACGACCTCTGGGTCGAACTCGCGGACGCCAACGTGCTCAAGGACACCGCCTTGGTGTTCGGCCAGATGGATGAGCCGCCAGGCACCCGTATGCGCGTCGCGCTGTCTGCGCTGACCATGGCGGAGTACTTCCGCGATGAGCAGCAGCAGGACGTGCTGCTGTTCATCGACAACATCTTCCGGTTCACCCAGGCCGGTTCCGAGGTCTCGACCCTGCTGGGTCGCATGCCTTCGGCCGTGGGTTACCAGCCGACGCTGGCCGACGAGATGGGTGAGCTCCAGGAGCGCATCACCTCGACCCGTGGTCGCTCGATCACCTCGATGCAGGCCGTCTACGTGCCCGCCGACGACTACACCGACCCGGCCCCGGCGACCACCTTCGCCCACCTGGACGCCACCACCGAGCTCTCGCGTGCGGTGTTCTCCAAGGGCATCTTCCCCGCGGTGGATCCGCTGGCATCGTCCTCGACGATCCTGCACCCCAGCGTGGTCGGCGACGAGCACTACCGCGTCGCCCAGGAAGTCATCCGGATCCTGCAGCGCTACAAGGATCTTCAGGACATCATCGCCATCCTCGGTATCGACGAGCTGTCCGAAGAGGACAAGGTGCTGGTGTACCGCGCCCGTAAGATCGAGCGCTTCCTGAGCCAGAACATGATGGCGGCCGAGCAGTTCACCGGTCAGCCCGGCTCGACCGTGCCGCTCAAGGAGACCATCGAGGCCTTCGACAAGCTGTCCAAGGGCGAGTTCGATCACCTGCCCGAGCAGGCGTTCTTCCTCATCGGTGGCCTTGACGACCTGGCGAAGAAGGCAGAAACCCTCGGCGCCAAGCTGTGATGGTGAAAGCACGAAAGGTGGTGTGGCATGGCTGAACTGGACGTCGAGATCGTCGCCGTCGAGCGTGAGTTGTGGTCCGGCAAGGCCACGTTCGTCTTCACCCGCACCACCGCAGGTGAGATCGGCATCCTGCCGCGGCACATCCCGCTGGTGGCCCAGCTGGTCGACGACGCCATGGTGCGCGTCGAGCGGGAGGGCGAGGATGACCTTCGCATTGCCGTCGACGGTGGATTTCTGTCGGTGACCGAGTCCGGGGTGAGCCTCCTGGTGGAGAACGCCCAGTTCGAGTCGGAGATCGACGCCGACGCGGCCAAGCAGGACTCCGAATCCGACGATCCTGCCACCGCAGCCTGGGGCCGCGCGCGACTGCGCGCGGTCGGGCAGATCGACTAGTAGGAACCGCCGATGAGCGCGTCCATGTTGTTCATGGTCGCGCTCGTCGGCGTTTTGCTGTTGGCGGTCGTCGCACTCGGCTACCGGCTGTGGAAGCTGCGCCAGGTGGGCGGCACCGCCGCCATCCTGCGTGATTACCCGGCCGAAGGCGGCCACGGTTGGCGGCACGGCGTGCTGCGCTACCGCGGCGGCGAGGCCGAGTTCTATCGGCTGTCGAGTGCGCGCTGGTGGCCGGACCGCCGGCTGAGCCGGCTCGGACTTGAGGTCGTCTCCCGGCGTTCCCCGCGCGGTGACGAATTCGACATCATGACCGAAGAGATCGCCGTCCTGGAGCTGCGCGATGTCAGCCCCGAACGCGGGCGCGGGTACGAGGTCGCACTCGACCGCGGGGCATTGACGGCCTTCACCTCATGGGTGGAATCGYGGCCATCACCGCGGGCGCGCCGGCGTAAGTGAATCCCGGGTCGCTTCGTTCTGTCCCGCAAGCGGGAGGTGCCCCCAGTCCGCCGTGACTAGGTTCGCTGGCCGCCGGGCTGCCATTTCACATCGCCGTCCGGATTGGCCACCCGCGACAGGATGAACAGCAGGTCAGACAGCCGGTTGAGGTATTTCGCCGGTAGTACGTTGATGGATTCGCCGTGCTGGTCGACCGCCCGCCAGGCTGAGCGCTCGGCGCGACGGGTGACGGTGCGCGCCACATGCAACAGCGCCGATAGCGCGGTGCCRCCGGGCAGGATGAACGAGTCGAGCTTCGGCAGATCCTCGTTGAACTCGTCGCACCAGCCTTCGAGGCGGTCGATGTAGTCCTGCAGAACACGCAGCGGCGGGTATTCCGGGTTCTCCACCACCGGAGTCGAGAGGTCGGCGCCGGCATCGAACAGGTCGTTCTGGATCTGCAGCAGGACCTCGCGGATCCGGTCATCTGGTTGGCCCAGTGAGACCGCGACACCGATGGCGGCGTTGGCCTCATCGCAGTCCGCGTAAGCCTCCAACCGGGCGTCGTTCTTGGAGACCCGGCTGAAATCACTCAGCCCGGTGGTGCCATCGTCGCCGGTCCGGGTGTAAATGCGGGTCAGGTGCACGGCCATGGTTAAACCGTACCGGGCAGGTCCGGGCCGTTGTGGCCGCAGCGTTCTGAAACCAGGGCCGGCTCTGCTTACACTGGCCCGCGTGAGCGATCGATTCGTGGTGACGGGCGGAAGCCGGTTATCTGGTGAAGTCGCCGTCGGGGGAGCGAAGAACAGTGTTCTCAAGCTGATGGCGGCAACGCTGTTGGCCGAAGGCACCAGCACGATCACCAACTGCCCGGACATCCTGGATGTGCCGTTGATGGCCGAAGTGCTCCGTGGCCTGGGCGCCACCGTCGAACTCGACGGTTCGACGGTCCGGGTCACTTCGCCGGACGAGGTCAAGTACGACGCCGACTTCGCCGCGGTGCGCCAGTTCCGCGCTTCGGTGTGTGTGCTGGGTCCGCTGGTCGGGCGGGGTAAGCGTGCCAAGGTCGCGTTACCCGGGGGCGATGCCATCGGCTCCCGGCCGCTGGACATGCATCAGTCCGGTCTTCGACAGCTGGGCGCCCGTTGCAATATCGAGCACGGCTGCGTGGTCGCCGAGGCCGATCAGCTACGTGGCGCGGAGATCCAGTTGGAGTTCCCGTCCGTGGGGGCTACGGAGAACATCCTGATGGCGGCGGTGCTGGCCGAGGGTGTCACCACGATCCACAACGCGGCCCGCGAGCCCGACATCGCCGATATCTGCACCATGCTCAATCAGATGGGGGCGCAGGTCTCCGGTGCCGGCTCCTCGACATTGACAATCACCGGGGTGGACCGGCTGTATCCCACCGAGCACCGGGTGATCGGGGATCGCATCGTCGCAGCCACCTGGGGGATCGCCGCGGCCATGACCCGGGGGGACATCTCGGTCACCGGGGTCGACCCCGCGCACCTGCAGCTGGTGTTGCACAAGTTGCACGACGCTGGTGCGACCGTCACCCAGCATGACAACGGTTTCCGGGTGGTCCAGTACGAGCGGCCCAAGGCCGTCAACGTCGCCACCCTGCCGTTCCCCGGCTTCCCGACCGACCTGCAGCCGATGGCGATCGGGTTGGCGTGCATCGCCGAAGGCACGTCGATGATCACCGAGAACGTGTTCGAAGCGCGGTTCCGGTTCGTCGAGGAGATGATCCGGCTGGGGGCCGACGCCCGCACGGACGGTCATCATGCCGTCGTGCGTGGTCTGCCGCAGCTGTCGAGTGCACCGGTGTGGGCATCCGACATCCGGGCCGGCGCCGGCTTGGTGCTTGCCGGCCTGGTCGCCGACGGCGACACCGAGGTGCACGACGTCTTCCACATCGATCGGGGCTACCCGTTGTTCGTGGAAAACCTGGTCAGTTTGGGTGCCGAGGTGGAGCGGGTAAGCTAGGACCTACCGGCTGATGCAGCGACATCGAGCCTCTGACCTGCGGATTTGACTTCGCAACGATCGAAGTCCTAATCTAATCGAGTTGCCCCGGACACGGGGAACAGAGGAGTTTGACTCCCCGGCCTAGATAGTTTAAGCTGGCAGGGTTGCCCCGAAACGGGAAACTTCTACACAATCAAGTCTGTTGTTTGAGAACTCAATAGTGTGTTTGGTGGTTTTTGTTTGTTGTTTTTGGCCATCCATTTGGGGGGATTCCCGTCTTCCTGAGTTGGTGGGTGGCTGTTTTTTTGATGCCAGTTTGTTGGTGTCTTTTGTTTGGATATCAGGTTTTTCTGATTCGAATTCCACCTGGCCTTTGGCTGGGTTGTTTTTGTTTGGAGAGTTTGATTCTGGCTCAGGACGAACGC
>NZ_JBFUKN010000139.1:0-10049 GCF_056400845.1 Mycobacterium sp. P4_H6
GTTCTGGACGCTGCTGGAGGTCATCCCCAACATCACGCTGATCATCGTGCTCGGATTCGGTGCGTATGCCGCCGGCCACGGCCTGGTCACCATGGGCACCCTGGTCGCGTTCATCACCATGATGCTGTCGCTGGTGTGGCCCATCGCGTCGCTGGGCTTCCTGCTGTCGATGACGCAGGAGTCGATGACGGCGGCCAACCGCGTCGTCGAGATCTTCGACGAGCCCCGCACGATCAGCGATGGACCGGACGGCCAGGCGCCACGCGGCGGCCGGCTGGAACTCGTCGACGTCGGGTTCCGCTTCCCGGACAGCGACGACTGGGCGCTGCGGCACGTGAACCTCGCCGTGGAGTCCGGGGAGACCGTCGCGCTGGTCGGTGCGACCGGATCCGGCAAATCCGTGCTGGCGGCGCTGCTGTCCCGGCTGCACGATGTGAGCGAGGGCGCGATCCTGGTCGACGGCACCGACATCCGTGAGCTGTCGCTGCCCGCGCTGCGCCACACCGTGGCCACCGCCTTCGAGGATCCGACGCTGTTCTCCATGTCGGTCGCGGAGAACCTGCGCCTGGGCAACCCGGACGCGACCGAGGAGCAGCTGGCCGAGGCCATCGGCGTGGCCGCCGCCGAGTTCGTCTACGAGCTGCCGTTCGGTCTGGACACCCGCATCGGCGAGCAGGGCATGAGCCTGTCCGGTGGTCAGCGCCAACGCCTTTCGCTGGCCCGCGCCATCATCGCCGACCCGCGGATCCTGGTGCTCGACGACACCCTGTCGGCGCTCGACGTGCACACCGAGGCCGAGGTCACCGAGGCGCTGGGCCGGGTGCTGCGTGATGTCACCGGCATCGTGGTGGCCCACCGCGCCTCGACGGTGCTGCTCGCCGACCGGGTCGCCCTGCTCGAGAACGGCACCGTCACCCGGGTGGGTACGCACGCCGAGCTGCTGGCCGACGCGCCCGAATACCGGTACCTGCTGGCCGCCGACGAAGAGTTGGCGGAGGCCGGCCAATGAGCACCACGGACTGGCGCGGCAAGGCCGTCTCGGCGGACGACGAAAACCTGCCCATCGACGAGTCGATCTCCCGGCGCCGGGAGGCCCGCTCCCTGCTGGGATCGCTGCTGCGGCCCTACAAGTCGGTGGTCGCGGTGCTCGCGGTCGTCGTCGTGCTGGAGAACGCGGCCCGGCTGTCGGTGCCGCTGCTGGTGCAGCGCGGAATCGACCACGGCATCCCGCCGATCGTCGCCGGGGGCACCGCGCGGGAACTGTTCCTGATCCTGGCGGTGCTGTGCGGAGTGGTGTTGCTGCAGGCCACCAGCCGGCTGTACTTCCTGCGCCGGTCCGGACGGATCGGCCAGGAGATCCTGATCGAGCTGCGCCGCAGGCTTTTCCGCCACTTCCAGCGCCTCGACGTGGCCTTCCACGACCGCTACACCTCGGGCCGGGTGGTGGCCCGGTCCACCAACGATGTCGACGCCATCCAGGACATGCTGGCCACCGGGTTCGACGGTCTGATCACCGCGGTGCTGACCATGTTCGGCACCGCCGTACTGCTGATCGTGCTGGACTGGCGACTCGGGCTGGCGTGCCTGTGCGCGTTCCCCATCCTGGTGGGTCTGACGCTGTGGTTCCGCAGCGAGTCCTCGCGCACGTACCTGAAGGTGCGTGAGGCCGCGGCGCTGGTGATCGTGCAGTTCGTCGAGACCATGACGGGCATCAAGGCGGTGCAGGCCTACCGCCGCGAACCCCGCAACCAGGAGATCTTCGAAGACGTTGCCGACCAGTACAAGTCGATCAACGAGCGGGCCTTCAAACTGCTGGCGGTCTTCATGCCGGCGGTGCGCCTGACCGGCAACCTCACCACCGGCGCGGTGCTGCTCTACGGCGGCTACCTGGTGCTCGAAGATCAGATGACGCTGGGCACCCTGACCGCATTCCTGCTGTATCTGCGCATCTTCTTCGAACCCATGCAGGAGATCTCGCAGTTCTTCAACACCTTCCAGTCCGCGTCGGCGGCGCTGGAGAAGATCGCCGGTGTGCTCGATGAGGATCCCGACATCGAGGACCCGGCGCATCCGGTGCGGCTGCAGGACGTGAAGGGCCACATCACGTTCGATGATGTGCACTTCTCGTATGTGCCGGATCGTCCGGTGCTGCCGTCGCTCACGCTGGACATCCCGGCCGGGCAGACCGTGGCGCTGGTCGGCACCACCGGCGCGGGCAAGACCACCATCGTCAAACTGCTGGCCCGGTTCTACGACCCGGTAAGCGGGTCGGTGACGCTGGACGGTACCGATCTTCGCGATATGGCCCAAGCCGATCTGCGCTCGCATGTGGTGATGGTGACGCAGGAGAACTTCATGTTCGAGGGCACCGTCGCCGACAACATCCGGTTCGGCCGGCCGTCGGCGACCGACGCCGAAGTCCGCGAGGCGGCGATCGCGGTCGGCGCGGACCGGTTCATCGACGCGCTGCCCGAGGGGTATCTGACCAGCGTCGCCAAGCGTGGCGGCCGGCTCTCGGCCGGGCAGCGTCAGCTCATCGCGTTCGCCCGCGCGTTCCTTGCCGACCCGGCGGTGCTGATCCTCGACGAGGCGACCTCATCGCTGGACATCCCGAGCGAGCGGATGGTGCAGCGCGCGCTGGCCACCGTGCTTGCCGACCGCACCGCCGTGGTGATCGCGCACCGGCTGTCCACCGTGCAGATCGCCGACCGGGTGCTGGTGCTCGAACACGGCGAGGTCGTCGAGGACGGGCCGCCGGCCGAATTGATCAGCAGGGACGGCCGGTTCGCCGCGCTGCACCGCGCCTGGGTCGAGTCGCTGGCGTGAGTCTTCTTCGGGTGTCGTCTGTCGCGTTACCGATCGAGTTCGGCGACGAGGAACACAATTTCGCCGCTACACGGGCCGCGCTACGGGCCTCCGAGCCGGGGCTGATTGTCCTGCCGGAGTTGGCCACCAGCGGGTACGTCTTCCGCGACATCGACGAGGCCCGTGCGCTGTCGATGGCCGTGGACGATCCGCGGCTGACGGCGCTGGCCGGTGATGTTCCCGACGGCGCGGTGGCGGTGATCGGATTCTGCGAACGGGTGGGCGAGCAGTTGTTCAACTCGGCGTTGGTGTTCGACCGCACCGGCACGCTGGGCTGCTACCGCAAGGCGCATCTGTGGGACGAGGAGTACCGGTTCTTCAGCCTCGGTGACGAGGCGGGGCTGGTGCTCGACACGCCGATCGGCCGGCTCGGCGTCGCGATCTGCTATGACATCGAATTCCCTGAGGTGCCACGGCGGTTGGCGCTGGCCGGTGCCGAAGTGCTTGCGCTACCGGTGAACTGGCCGCTGGCCGAGCGCCCGGACGGCGAGCATGCGCCCGAGACCATCCAGGCCATGGCCGCCGCGCGGGCCTCCCGGCTGCCCACCGTGATTGCCGACCGGCAT
Source organism: Mycobacterium sp. P4_H6 (assembly GCF_056400845.1). Lineage (NCBI taxonomy): Bacteria > Bacillati > Actinomycetota > Actinomycetes > Mycobacteriales > Mycobacteriaceae > Mycobacterium > Mycobacterium sp. P4_H6. The sequence continues at coordinate 3,432 of NZ_JBFUKN010000139.1, forward strand.
GGCACCGAACGCGGTGTGCAGTGGACAGGGGGCACCGCCGTCATCGACCGGGACGGCTGGATCGTGGCGACGCCCGATGAGCACGGTGTCGCGTCGGCGGTGGTGAGCATCGATCCCAGCAAGACCCTGGGCGCGAACAACGATGTGTTCGCCGACCGGCGCCCGGAGTTGTACTAGGGGATCAGCCGGGCCCGCCGGGCCCGGGACACCGACTCATGGCGGGTCCGGGTGCCAAGTTTCGCTGCGGCACTGCGCAGATAGCTTTTCACCGTCTCGGTCTTGAGTGAAAGCCGCTCGGCGGCTTCGGCATTCGTGCAGCCCAGCGCGATCTGGGCCAGCACATCGAGCTCCCGCGGCGTCAGATGAACATCCTCCGACGGCGCGGACAGCAGGTCGGCCAGCCGGTGCAGTTCGGCGCCGGTGTCGGCATTGGCGTGAGAAGCCAGCGTGCGCAGCCCGGCGTACACCTCGCGGATGGTCTCCGGGTTGGCCGTCCCGGTCTGCTGCGCCTCCCGCAGGCGCAGTCGACGGTCCACCTCGTCGCGGATGCGCAGCTCGTCGGCCAGCCGCCGACTGGAGCCGACCATCAGATCGGCGGCCCGGCCCCCGAACGGCGCCCCGGACCGGTAGGCGCCGTACAGCATGGCCCGCGGCACACCGTCCACGATCACCGGCACCGCCAGCACCGAACGGATGCCCTCCGACAGCACCGGGGCGTCGTAGTCGTGGGTGATGGTCGAGGCATTGCGGTAATCGGCCACCGACAGCGGCCGGCCCTCGACCATGCTGGCCCCGCCGAGCCCGGAATTCGAGCGCACCACCAGACCGCGCAGCAGCCCGGTCCGGGTCCCGACGAACTCGCTGAGCAGCAGCGCGTCGCCCTGCACTTCGCCGCCGAACAGCACCGGGACCCCGCCCTCGACCGCAACCCGGCGCAACTCGGCGCGCACCGCGTCGGTATCGCGGGGCCTCAGCAGGGCTGGCACGGTGGTTCCCCTCTTTCGGGGGTAGCGGGCAGGTGAGTGTGACGTAGATCCTAGTCGCCATGAGCACCAACACCGATCGGTATCGCGCCGCCCGCGACCACCTTGTGGCCGTGATCAGCGACTATGACAAGGCGGTCGGCACCTTCGCCTGGCCCGAGATCACCGGAACCTTCAACTGGGCCATCGACTGGTTCGACGTCATCGCCGCGGGCAACGACCGTCCGGCGCTGTGGATCGTCGAGGAGGACGGCACCGAGACCACGGTGAGCTTCGCCGAGATGTCTCAGCGTTCCGACCGGGTCGCCTCCTGGCTGCAGGGTCTGGGCGTCGGCAAGGGCGACCGGGTGCTGGTCATGCTCGGCAACCAGGTCGAGCTGTGGGAGGCCATGCTCGCGGTGGCCAAACTGGGCGCGGTGGTCATGCCGACCACCGGCGCGCTGGGGCCCGCCGATCTGGCCGACCGCATCGACCGCGGCGGTGCCCGGTTCGTCATCGCCAACGCCGGCGATACCCCGAAGTTCGACGAGGTGCCGGGTGACTACGTCCGCATCGCGGTGGGGGAGTACGCCGGGTGGCACCGCTACGCCGACGCCTACGACATCGCCCCGCAACGCTTCGAGACCGTAACAGCAGTCGAGGATCCGCTGCTGGTGTACTTCACCTCCGGCACCACCAGCCGGCCCAAACTTGTCGAGCACTCCCAGGTGTCCTACCCGGTGGGCCACATGTCCACCATGGCCTGGATCGGGGTCACCCCCGGCGATGTGCACCTGGCCATCAGCTCACCCGGCTGGGCCAAGCACGCCTGGAGTTGCTTCTTCGCGCCGTGGATCGCCGAGGCCACGATCTTCGTCTACAACTACGCCCGCTTCGACGCCCAGAAACTGCTGCACCAGATCCGGCGTGCCGGCGTCAACACCTTCTGCGCGCCGCCGACGGTGTGGCGGATGCTCATCCAATCCGACCTCGGCGCCAAACCCGAAGGGCTGCGGGAGATCCTGGGCGCCGGTGAACCGCTCAACCCCGAGGTCATCGCCGCCGTCGAACGCGCGTGGGGTCTGATGATCCGCGACGGCTTCGGGCAGACCGAGACCACCTTGCAGGTCGGCAACACCCCCGGCCAGCCCGTCAAGGCCGGCTCGATGGGCCGCCCGATGCCCGGCGTCCCGGTGGTGCTCGTCGACCCGCTCACCGGGGAACTCGCCGACGAGGGCGAGATCTGCCTGGACCTGGCCACCCGCCCGGTGAATCTGATGACCGGTTACCTCGGCGACCCGAAACGCAACGACGCGGTGATGCACGGCGGCTACTACCACACCGGCGACGTCGCCAGCCGGGACGCCGACGGGTACATCACCTACATCGGCCGCACCGACGACGTCTTCAAGTCGAGTGACTACAAGGTCTCGCCGTTCGAGCTGGAGAGCGTGCTGATCGAGCACCCCGCGGTGGTGGAGGCCGCCATCGTCCCGCAACCCCACGACACCCGGCTGGCGATCCCGAAAGCCTATGTGGCACTTGCTGACGGCTGGGCCGCCGACGCCGAGACCGCCCGCGCCATCATGGAGTACGCCCGCGATCACCTCGCCCCGTACCTGAAGGTGCGCCGTGTCGAGTTCTTCGAACTGCCCAAAACCATTTCCGGCAAGATCCGGCGCGTCGAACTGCGCACGCGAGAGGATGAAGCGCACCGGTCGGGTACCCCGATCGACACCGAGCACCGCTACGAGGATCTGGTGGACTGAGCGATGAAGAGTTATGACGCCGGACCCACCGAAGCCCCGATCATCGAAGACACCATCGGTGCGAACTTCGAGCGCACCGCGGCCGAGCACCCCGACACCGAGGCCCTCGTCGACGTCGCGCAGGGGTTGCGCTGGACCTACCGCGAACTCAACGACGAGATCGACGTGGTGGCACGAGGATTGCTGGCCCGCGGCATCGCCAAGGGTGACCGGGTGGGTATCTGGTCGCCCAACCGTGCCGAGTGGACCGTCGTGCAGTACGCGACGGCCAAGATCGGCGCCATCCTGGTCAACATCAACCCGGCCTACCGCACCCATGAACTGGGCTACGTGCTCAACCAGTCGGGCGTGCGGATGCTCATCTCGGCCACCGAATTCAAGACATCGGACTATGTCGCCATGGTCGGCGAGGTGCGCACCGAGGCGCCCACCTTGACCGAGGTGATCTTCCTGGGTACCGAGGACTGGGCGGCGCTGCGGGCCGCCGCGGTCCCGGAAAGTGAGCTGCGGGACCGGCAGGCCACGCTGGTCAACAGCGACCCGATCAATATCCAGTACACTTCGGGCACAACGGGTTTCCCGAAGGGCGCGACGCTGTCGCACCGCAACATCCTCAACAACGGCTTCTTCGTCACCGAGGGCATCAACCTCAAACCGGGCGATCGGCTGTGCATCCCGGTGCCGTTCTACCACTGCTTCGGCATGGTGATGGGCAACCTGGGCTGCACCACCCACGGTGTGACCATGGTGATCCCGGCACCCGGCTTCGAACCCGGCGTCACGCTGGAAACCATTGAGGCCGAACGCTGTACCGGCGTATATGGGGTGCCGACCATGTTCATCGCCATGCAGAACCACCCGAGTTTTCCCGAGCGTGACCTGTCGAGTCTGCGGACCGGCGTCATGGCCGGCGCGGTCTGCCCGATCGAGGTGATGAAGCGCTGCATCAACGATATGCACATGGCCGAGGTGGCCATCGCCTACGGCATGACCGAGACCTCGCCGGTGTCGTGTCAGACCCTGCACGACGACGATCTGGAACGGCGCACCGCGACCATCGGCCGCGCGCACCCGCACGTCGAGGTGAAGATCGTCGACCCCGACACCGGCGCGATCGTGGAACGCGGGCAGCCCGGGGAGTTCTGCACCAAGGGCTATTCGGTGATGCTCGGGTACTGGGAAGACGAGGCAAAGACCGCCGAGGCCATCGACGAGGACGGCTGGATGCACACCGGGGACCTCGCCGTGATGCGCGAGGACGGCTACTGCACCATCGTCGGGCGCATCAAGGACATGGTGATCCGCGGCGGCGAGAACGTCTATCCCCGTGAGGTCGAGGAGTTTCTGTACAGCCATCCCGGGATTGAGGACGCCCAGGTGATCGGGGTGCCCGACGCCAAGTACGGCGAAGAGATCTGCGTCTGGATCAAGATGAAACCCGGCGCCGAACCGCTGGATGTCGAGGCCGTCCGCGAGTTCGCGAAGGGCCGGCTGGCGCACTACAAGATCCCGCGGTACGTGCACCTGGTCGACGAGTTCCCGATGACGGTCACCGGCAAGATCCGCAAGGTGCAGATGCGTGAGGAGAGCGTGCAGATCCTCGGTCTGTGAACCGTCGTTCCCGCTGCGCGCAGGCCGCACTGCTGGAAGAGTTGATACATGGCACTGTGCGGGCGGCGGCTCTGTGCGGTGCTCGCTGTGCTCTCGGCCGTGCTGCACCTGACGATGCTCGGCCACGCGAGCAGCGCCGTGCTGGCCGTGCTGATCGCCGCCATGGCATCGGTCTGCCTGTTCTGCGGGTATGAACTGTGGCGTGCCGGTTCACTTCGGATCTGGTGTGTGGTCGGGGTGATGAGCCTGGCCATGGTCGCCGCGCATCTGTCGCTACCCGGCCACCGGCACGGCGGACAACCGGCCGTTGCAGGTCCGCAGGCCGAGTCGATGAGCGTGCTGATGGGACTGGCCACCACGGTCTCACTGGCAGAGGCCGTCATCGCCGCCGCGGTGTTGTGGGTGCTGACCCGACGCCGTGCGGCCGGACTGGTCTGAGGCATCGGCGAGAATGGGGATATGAGCTACCCGCCGCAGGTGCCCCCGCAGGCCGCCCCGGTCTGTTACCGCCATCCCGGTCGCCAGACCTACGTGCAGTGCACCCGCTGCGGGCGCTACATCTGCGGGGACTGCATGATTTCCGCCGCGGTGGGCCACCAGTGCCCCGAGTGTGTCGCGGCGGGCGCGGCCACCGTCCGGCCGACGCAGGGCCGGTTCGGCGGCAAGGCGGCCACCGACAAGCCRCTGGTGACCTACACGCTGATCGCGATCAACGTGGTGATGTTCGTACTGCARATGGCCTCGGGTCAGCTGGAGAACCGGCTGTCGCTGTGGCCGCCCGCGGTCGCCGACGGCCAGTACTACCGCCTGGTGACCTCGGCCTTCATGCACTACGGGATCACCCACATCCTGTTCAACATGTGGGCGCTCTATGTCGTCGGCCCGCCGCTGGAGCAGCTACTGGGCCGGCTGCGGTTCGGCGCGCTGTACGCACTGAGCGCGCTGGGCGGGTCGGTGCTGGTGTTCCTCATCTCCCCACTCAACAGCGCGACCGCCGGCGCCTCGGGCGCGGTGTTCGGCTTGTTCGGCGCGATCTTCGTGGTGTCGCGCCGGCTCAACCTCGATGTCAAATGGGTGCTCGGGCTGATCGCACTCAACGTGGTCATCACCTTCGCCGCACCGCTGTTGGGTGCCGGGGCGATCAGCTGGCAGGGCCACCTCGGGGGTCTGGTCACCGGAGCCCTGGTGGCGGCCGGCTTCGTCTACGCCCCGCGGGCGCAGCGCAACCTGGTCCAGGGCGGTGTGGTGGTCGCGCTGCTGGCGTTGTTCGCGGTGCTCATCTGGTGGCGGGCCGATCAGTTGTTGACGATGTTCGGCGGCTACCTGAACCTGAGCTGACTCTGTGCTGAGATTGGACGGTGTCAGCCGCAGTTCCTGAACCCGAACCAGAACCCGAACCGGCGGTCAGCGCCCGCGCCATCACCATGCGCGGGCCGTGGGGCCCGGTGTACGGCCCCATCGATCTGGACATCGACACCGGCGGGGTGACCGCGCTGATCCATCCGGCCGGCACCGGGCGCACCGCCCTGCTGCTGACCCTTGCCGGGCGGATGCGACCGATTTCGGGCACGGTGACGGTGTTCGGCCGGTCCGACGCCCGCAAGATCTTCGCGGTATCGGCGCTGGCCAATATCGACCAGCTCGACAAGATCGCCGAATCCGTCACCGTCCGCGACCTCATCACCGAGCAGATGCGTTGGGATGCACCGTGGTACCGGTTCATCGGGCCGGCCTCCCAGACCGATCTCGCCGATATCTGCGGGAGCACCTTCGGCGATGTCGCGCTGCCGGAGCTTGGTGCGTACTTCGACCAGCTCGGCGAACTCACACAGGTGTTGTTGCGGATCGCGCTGGCCAACACCGGGACGCCGCCGCTGCTGGTGGTCGGCGACCTGGACGGCATCACCGATGACGGCAACCGCGCCGTCGTGCTGGAGCGGCTCAACGCCTTGGGGGAGAACCAGACGGTGATCACCACATCCGCCAACCCCGTCCCCGGAGCTCGCGCCGACATCAGAGTGGAGAACTAGCCATGCTTGCCGGAATGTCGCTGGGTACCGACCTGAAACGATTCTCCCGCGGCGCGATGCCCCGCATCGCACTGGTCACCGTCGTGCTGATGCCGCTGCTGTACGGCGCCATGTATCTGTGGGCGTTCTGGAATCCGTTCGACGCGGTGAACAAGGTGCCGGTGGCGCTGGTCAACGAGGACACCGGCACCGTCGTCGACGGCAAGAAACTCGACGCCGGTGCACAGGTCGCCGACGCCCTGGTGC
>NZ_JBFUKN010000140.1:0-13717 GCF_056400845.1 Mycobacterium sp. P4_H6
GCGCTTTACTGGATTACTACAGTCCCGAATTGTTGTGCACCCTGCGCAACTACAGCGATGTAGCACCCCGATTCGCCGAAATGCTCGGCGGTAACGGCTACTCGCTCAGGCTGCGGAATGAGTTGGTGGGCGCGGGCAATCGCTACGTGTACCCGGACAATCTTCCGCGGGTGAACGCGCGGGGCGGGCCCGGCGGGCGTCCGGGATGCTGGCAGCCGATCACCCGGGATCTGTTCCCGATGCCGTATCTGGTGATGGACACCGGCGCCAGCATCGCGCCGTACAACCACCTGGAGATCGGACAGCCGCTGACCGCCGAATACGTCTGGGGGCGGCAGGTCGGTGAGGACACCATCAATCCGTAGGACGGCTATGCCTTACCGGTACGCTCCCGGTGCTTGCACCCCGGCCAGCAGCAGGGCCGGCGCTGGCCCTCCTCGAGCTCTTCCTGGGTCCGCCGGATGCGACGCTCCCGGGTCTTCTCCTGCTTGGCATCCTCGACCCAGCAGATGAATTCGTTGCGGGCCAGCGGTGTGATGTCCTTCCACGCCGTCAGCGCCGTGTCGTTGGCCAGCAGGGCGGTGCGCAGATCCGCGGGCATCTTGTGCACCACCCCGCCGGGAATCCGCTCGCTCACGAGCTCAGGATAACCCTGGCCTCAGCGCCCGAACCCGGCATTGCGCAGCGCGTCGGCCATCGATCCGCTGGGCGCCGCCGTCTCCCGGCGGCCGGAATTTTTGGCGCGGTTCTGGTTGCGCTGCGGGTTGCCGCCGCGGTTCTGCTCGGGCGTAGGTTTCCCGGACTGCTTCGGCTTGCCGGCACCGGGAGTGTCGTTGAGCCGCAACGACAATCCGATCCGCTGGCGGTCGACGTCGACCTCGAGCACCTTCACCTTGACCACCTGGCCCGATTTCACCACCTCATGCGGGTCGGAGACGAAGCGATCCGACATCGCCGACACGTGCACCAGGCCGTCCTGGTGCACGCCCACGTCGACGAAGGCGCCGAAGGCCGCCACGTTGGTGACCACGCCCTCCAGCACCATGCCCACTTTGAGGTCGGCCACCTTCTCCACCCCGGCGGCGAAGGTCGCGGTGGAGAAGGCCGGGCGCGGGTCGCGTCCCGGCTTCTCCAGTTCGGCGAGGATGTCGGTGACGGTGGGGATACCGAACCGTTCGTCGGCGACCTCGGCGGGCTTGATGGTGCGCAGCGTGCGCTCGTTGCCGATGAGTTCGGCCAGTGTGATGTTCGAACGGTCCAGGATCCGCCGGACCACCGGGTAGGCCTCGGGATGCACACCGGAGGCGTCCAGCGGGTCGTCACCGCCGGTGATCCGCAGGAATCCGGCGCACTGTTCAAATGCCTTGGGGCCCAGACGGGGAACTTTCAGCAGCGCACTGCGGTTGCGGAACGGGCCGGTGTTCTCCCGGTGCGTGACGATGGCCTCGGCCAGCGAATCCGTCACCCCCGACACCCGGGCCAGCAGCGGTACCGAGGCGGTGTTGAGATCGACCCCGACGGCGTTCACGGCGTCCTCGACGACGGCGTTGAGGCTGCGCGCCAGGGTTCCCGGCGTCACGTCGTGCTGGTACTGGCCGACACCGATCGACTTGGGCTCGATCTTCACCAGTTCGGCCAGCGGGTCCTGCAAGCGGCGCGCGATCGACACCGCGCCGCGCAGCGTGACATCGAGTTGCGGCAGCTCGTGTGCGGCGTAGGCCGAGGCGGAGTACACCGAGGCGCCGGCCTCGCTGACCATCGCCTTGATCGGTGCGTTCGCGCCGGCGGACCGGATATCGGCGATGAGTTCGGCGGCCAGTGCGTCGGTCTCCCGTGACGCCGTCCCGTTGCCGACCGCGATCAGCTCGACACCGTGCCGGGCGACCAGCGCGGCCAGCGTGGCTTTGGCGGTGTCCCATTGCTTCTGCGGCTGATGCGGGAAGATCGCGCAGGTGTCGACGACCTTGCCAGTGCTGTCCACCACCGCCACCTTGACGCCGGTCCGGAATCCCGGATCCAGGCCCAGCGTGGTGCGGGTGCCCGCGGGGGCGGCCAGCAGCAGGTCTTTCAGGTTGCGGGCGAACACAGCGACCGCGTCCACTTCCGCGCGCTGGCGCAGCCGGATGCGGGCGTCGACGGCAGCCGAGATCATCAGCTTGGTGCGCCAGGCCAGCCGCACCGTGGTGGCCAGCCAGGTGGTGGCCGCCGCCCCGGCGGTCATGTCGATGCCGAGGCTGCGCGCGATGCGGGCCTGGTAGGCCAGCTCGTCGCCGCCGTCGAAGTTCAGTGCCAGGATCTGTTCCTTCTCACCGCGCATCACCGCGAGCACCCGGTGCGACGGCATCTTCTCCAACGGCTCGGCGAACTCGAAGTAGTCGCGGAACTTCTGTCCCGCAGGGCTTTTGGCCGCCTCTTCGGACCACGGGGCGGTCTTGAGCGTACCGTCGTTCCAGAACGTGGCCCGCACCTCGCCGACCAGTTCGGCGTCCTCGGCGGCGCGTTCGATCAGGATGTGCCGGGCACCGTCGAGCGCGGCGGCCGCATCGGTGACCTCTTCGCCGAGGAATTCGGCGGCGGCGGCTTCGGGCGCCAGGGTCGGGTCGGCCAGCAGCCGGTCGGCCAGCGGCTCCAGACCGGCCTCGCGGGCGATCTGCGCCTTGGTGCGCCGCTTGGGCTTGTAGGGCAGGTAGATGTCCTCGATACKGGCCTTGGTGTCGGCCGCCCGCAGTGCCGCGCGCAGCTCGTCGGTGAGCTTGCCCTGTTCTTCGATGGAGGCCAGCACGGCGTCGCGGCGTTGATCCATCTCGCGCAGGTAGGCCAGCCGTTCCTCCAGCAGACGCAGCTGCCCGTCATCGAGGCTGCCGGTCACCTCCTTGCGGTACCGCGCGATGAACGGCACCGTCGACCCCTCGTCGAGCAGTCGCACAGCGGCGGCCACCTGCCCCTCGGCCACGGCCAGTTCCGCAGCGAGACGGGCGTTTACAGATGTGATGGTCCCCACGGGTGCGCTCGAAGTCACCCGGAGACCCTACCGAACGTCCCTGACACCGGCGCAGGCACGCGCCGCCAGTACCGCCACCAGGAAGCAGGCCAGCGGCACCCAGCCGTCGGCGCCGGCCAGACCGTTCTTGGCGACCAGCAGCATCGCCACCCCGGCCAGGCAGACCAGCGCGCCGGCCACCAACGAGCGGGCACCGGTGGCGCCCACCGCGTCGTCCCACCACGGCAGCCTGCGGTGCTCCAGCGGGGACAGCAGCAGGAACGTCGCGAGCATCACGACCGCGAACACCACCGCGCGCAGGGCGAGCAGTGCCCAGAAGTTCGGGGCGTGCACATCCCAGGCGTCCAGGCCGAACGCATTGAGCGTGAACGCCGCGACCGCGATGGCCGGGATGTGCCAGAGGTAGAGCGTCATCGCTCCCCCGTTGCCGACGGCGACGACGTACCAGACCCGCGGACGTTCGGCGAGTCGCTCCACGATCCCGGCGATGGCCACGAAGACACCCGACATCCAGATGCAGTGCACCGCCAGCAGCACGGTCGGCGGTGACACGTTGGACACCCCGTCGGTGCTGCCGTTGGTGACCAGCGAGACCTCGTAGGGCCCGTACACCACGAGCAGCACCTGGGCCGCGAGGGCCACGGCGGCGGCGAGTAGCGCCACCCGCGGCCGGATCAGGCGCCGGGCATACCCGACGCCGACGACGACCGGGATGAGCCAGACGATGACGAAGTTCAGCACCCCGGCCTCGGCGGATCCGACCGCGAAGCGCACCTGGTCGATCAGCGCGGCGGCAACCACCAGCGCGCCGATCACCGCCGCGTACGCGCCCGGGCTACGCAGCCGGGTCAGGGCCGGCACGAAGGCGATGACCACCAGGTAGACACCGAGGAACCACAGCAGGGCCACGCACTCGCGGCCGAGCCGGTCGGCGGATTCCGCGCCGAGCGTCATCCGCGCCACCAGCAGCGCCGCCGACCAGAACGCCAGGTACCAGAACACCGGCCGGCACAACCGCTGGGTCCGGCTGACCAGCCAGCTGCCCCAGGCCTTGCCGGCCGCCGAACCGTCGGGATGCCAGCCATAGGCGCCTGCGGCACCGCCCGCGAAGAAGAAAAGCGGCATTACCTGCACGACCCAGGTGATCGGCGACAGCTCGGGAAGCTCACCGAGGATGTTCCCGATGCGCAGGCCGTGTTCGTTGACGGTGGCCAGCAGCAGCGCGCAATGACCGAACATGACGGTCACCAGGGCGGACAGCCGGGCCACATCGATGGCGCGGTCGCGGCCGGGCGCGGGGTTGGCGACACTGTCGCGCGCGGGAAGCAGATTGGCGAACGGCATGGCTACAGCGTGCCCGACCAGGGTCGCGGGTGCGATGAGTAGGACTACCCGACTTCCGGCGGGCTGAGGCGTAGCCACTCGGGGAGGGTCATCACGCCTTGTTGTCGACCAGCGCCTCGATGCGCTTGAGCGCGTCCTCGGCGGCGGTGGCGACGTCGATTCCGCCGGCGGCACCGCAGCTGGTGGTTTCGATGGCGGCGTTGTGGGCGGCGACGAACAGGTTGTCGCAGTTCCAGTCGGCGGCCCGCAGCGACCACAGCACCGCGCCCTCGGGTGCGGCCTGCTCCGCCGCCGCCAGACCGAACGTGTAGGTGCGGCCGTACATCGTGGTCACGGTGATCGGGGTGTCGCGGCAGGCGTCGATCGTGCCGCGCGCCGCGGTCAGCGCGTCCTGTGCCGAGAAGTCGGACGGCATCACCGCCACCATCTCCTCGACCACGGCTTCGATCCCGCCGACGTCGGTCGACCAGTGCCCGCCATCGCGGGCCTCGGGCTCGTGGTCGACGATGAACGGCGGATCGACCTCGCGGGCCACTCCGGCGCAGCGTGCCGGTTCGACGGTGGCGAACAGGTTGCCGTCCTTGTTGAAGATCTCCGGGCTGAGCAGGTCGCCGACCTGCAGCGGGGAGATCGGCCCCACCTGGGGCGCGGGCCGGGGCTGCGGATCGTCGATCGCCCGGGTGCAGCCCGCGACGGCCAGCACCAGGACCGCAGCCACCCACCATTTCGCCACGGCAGCAAGTTTAGGGAAGCGCCGACCCTGTCGGGCCGGACCGATAGCGTCGCGCCCATGCCCCTGCGGAACCGGGTCGCCCCGGACGGCCGGATCATCGCGGCCGCAGCGCGCGGCACCGTGATGGGCAACCGCGGCATCCTGCACGACGAGYACCGCCGAATCGTGCGGACCCACAAGAACATCGCGTGGCTGATCTGCCGGCTGGAGTTCAACGGGCGCCGCCGCGCGGTGATGAGCCCGGGGACCTACACCGAATTGTTCTTCCTCGACGAGGCGGTCGCGCTGGCCGCCGGGCACCGTCCGTGCGGGGAGTGCCGCCGGGACTGCTACCGCGCGTTCCTGGACGCCGCCGGGGCCGCCCGTGCCGGTCAACTCGACCGGCTGCTGGATCGGTCCCGACGGGCACCGCGGGTGAACGCGGCACTGGACTGCCTGCCCGACGGCGTCTTCGTCGTGCGGCATGAGGACCGACACGATGAGCTGCGGCTGCTCTGGCGGGGTGGCCTGCACCGGTGGACGCCGGCTGGCTACGGTGATCCGGTCGCGGCCACCGGCACCGCGGAGGTGATCACACCGGAGCTCACCGTGACCGCGCTGCGCCACGGCTACCCGGTGCAGGTGCACCCGTCGGCAGGAGGCGCCGACGTGGCAGTGACAATCTGATCCTGTCCTGTCAGGCTGCTCGGCACCGAACCACAGAGGAGAACGATGTCGACACCGCGGGAGACCGCCGCGCTCGAACCCCTGGCCACGCACGGACCGACCCGCGCGTGGGCCGCGGTCGCCGTGCTCGCCCTCGTCGGCACCCTCAACTACGTCGACCGTTTCCTGCCGGGCGTGCTGGCCGAGCCCATCAAGCGGGATCTGGCGTTGTCCGACACCGCCATCGGCGTGATCAACGGGTTCGGGTTCCTCATCGTCTACGCCGTGTTGGGCATCGTGATCGCACGGGTCGCCGACCGTGGCATGTTCGGTGCGGTCATCGCGGGCTGCCTGACGCTGTGGGGCTCGATGACCATGCTGGGCGGCGCGGTGCAGTCCGGCTTCCAGCTCGCGCTGACCCGGGTCGGGGTGGCCGTCGGCGAGGCGGGCAGCACACCGGCAGCGCACGCCTATGTGGCGCGCAACTTCGTGCCGGAGAAACGGTCGGCGCCGCTGGCGGTGATCACCATGTCCATCCCGCTGGCCAGTGCCGCCAGCCTGCTCGGCGGCGGCCTGCTCGCCGAGAGCTTGGGCTGGCGCATGGCTTTCGTGGTGATGGGTGGGATCAGCGTGCTGCTGGCGCCGCTGGTGCTGTGGGTGGTCGGCAGCCGCCAGACCCTGCCCACCCCGCCGCCGCGGGAACGCGCGGCCGCGGTGAACTGGTGGGATCTGCTGCGCAAACCCAGCTTCCTGGCCATGGTGGCCGGCACCGCGCTGGTCTCGGCGGCCGGCTACTCGCTGACCACCTTCGCCCCCGCATTCCTGATGCGCACCCGCGGCATGTCGCTGGGCGAGGTCGGCATCTCCTACGGCCTGGCCACCGGGCTGCTCGGAATCCTGGGCCTGCTGATCGTCGGCCGTATCGCCGACCGGCTCGCGTCCCGCGACCCGCGCTGGCTGCTCTGGATCGTGGTGATCCTGATCGCGGTCCTGTTGCCGGCGTCGGCGCTGGCATTCGTGGTCGAGAGCCAGCTGGCGTGCGTGTGGCTGCTGGCGCTGGGCTATGTCATCGGCACCGCCTACCTGGCACCGTCCATCGCGGCGATCCAGCGTCTGGTACTGCCCGAACAGCGCGCGACGGCGTCGGCCATCTTCCTGTTCTTCAATGCGACGCTGGGCTCGGTGGGGCCGTTCCTGACCGGCGTCATCAGCGATTCACTGACCGCGGAGCTGGGACCCCAGGCGCTCGGACGCGCGCTGCTGATCCTGGTGCCGACCATGCAGCTGGTCGCGATCGGCTGCTACGCGCTGGCCGCACACCGGTACCGCCGCGACATCATCGAGGAGCCCTGACCCCGACCACGGCGAAACTCGCGTACCCGTCGCTCAATGGGCGGACGGAGCGACCAATTCGCGTGTCTCGGCGGGTCGTCGGATCGCGCCCCACAACCCCACCCCGATCCCGACGACGGCACCGCCGAGGCCGATGACCTGCTGGGAGCGCCGCATCTCGTGGTGCACACCGGCGCCACCGAGCAGGTCGGCGGCGTCGGCCCCGCCGGACGCCAGGAACCAGCCGCGGGTGTTCTTCCCGCGCAGCGCCGCGGACAGCATCAAACCGCCGATCAGCGCGTCCCGGTACCCCATCGAGCGCAGTAGCAGCTGCGCGGTGGCATCGGGTTTGTCCGGCGAACCCCAGAGCTTGTTGGCCCGCAGCGGGTCGACGAGAAACGATATGCCCGAGGCCAATCGGATACCGCCCACGGCCAGTGCCGCCCGGTCGATAGACATGGTGGGCAGCCTAGGGCTCAGTCCGTTGCGGCCGTGCACAATTGCCCAACTCGGTCCGGCACGCGCCACGCGCCGCGATAATCAAGGGACCCGAGCTCGAAGAGGAGCAGACACATGGCCAAACGCGCAGCCGACGCCGCGTCCCCCGAACAGGACTTCGAACAGGATGTGGCGGCCACCCAGGAGTACTTCGACAGCCCCCGATTCGAGGGCATCACCAGGCTGTACTCGGCCCGCCAGGTCGCCGAACAGCGCGGCACCATCCCCGCGGACTACCCGGTGGCCCGGGAGGCCGCGACAGCCTTCTTCCCGCGGCTGCGGGAACTGTTCGGCCAGAAGAAGAGCATCACCACCTTCGGCCCGTACTCCCCCGGCCAGGCCGTGACGATGAAGCGGATGGGTATCGAGGGCATCTATCTGGGTGGCTGGGCGACCTCGGCCAAGGGTTCCATCAGTGAGGACCCCGGACCCGATCTGGCCAGCTACCCATTGAGTCAGGTGCCCGACGAGGCGGCCGGTCTGGTGCGCGCCCTGCTCACCGCCGACCGCAATCAGCAGTACCTGCGGCTGAAGATGACCCCCGAGCAGCGTGCAACGACCCCGGCAGTGGACTACCGGCCGTTCATCATCGCCGACGCCGACACCGGCCACGGCGGTGATCCGCACGTGCGCAACCTGATTCGCCGGTTCGTCGAATCGGGCGTGCCCGGATACCACATCGAGGATCAGCGGCCCGGCACCAAGAAGTGCGGTCACCAGGGCGGCAAGGTGCTGGTGCCCTCCGACGAACAGATCAAGCGACTCAACACCGCCCGCTTCCAGCTCGACATCATGCGGGTGCCCGGCATCATCGTGGCCCGCACCGACGCCGAGGCCGCCAACCTGATCGACGGCCGCGCCGACGAGCGCGACCAGCCGTTCCTGCTGGGCGCCACCAATGTGAAGATCCCGCCGTACAAGTCGTGTTTCCTGGCGATGACCCGGCATTTCCACACCCTCGGCGTCAACGAACTCAACGGGCACCTGCTCTACGCGCTGCCCGACGGCGAGTACGCCGCGGCCGAGGCCTGGCTGGAGAGCCAGGGCATCCTCGCCGCGATCGCCACCGCCGTCGAGGCCTACAAGAAGGAGCCCGGCCAGTCGGTGGACGCCCTGTTCGACGGGGTGGAATCGCAGTTCGTAGAGGCCTGGCAGAACGACGCCGGGCTGGAAACCTACGGTGACGCGGTCGCCGAGCTGCTGGAGTTCCGGGAGCGCGAGGGTGAGAAGGCCGAGCTAAGCGCGGCGGAATGGCGCACGTTCGCCGCGCAGGCGTCCCTGTATGTGGCGCGGGGCAAGGCCAAGGAACTGGGCGCCGACGTGGCCTGGGATCCCGAGCGGGTGAAGACCCCCGAGGGTTACTACCAGATCCGCGGCGGGATCCCGTACGCGATCGCGAAGTCGCTGGCGGCCGCACCCTTCGCCGACATCCTCTGGATGGAGACCAAGACCGCCGACCTGGCCGACGCCCGGGAGTTCGCGGACGCCGTGCACGCCGTCTACCCGGACAAGATGCTGGCCTACAACCTGTCGCCGTCGTTCAACTGGGACACCACCGGCATGAGCGACGACGAGATGCGGGCCTTCCCGGAGGAGATCGGCAAGCTCGGGTTCGTCTTCAACTTCATGACCTACGGCGGGCACCAGATCGACGGGGTGGCGGCCGAGGAGTTCGCGACCGCGCTGCTGCAGGACGGCATGCTGTCGCTGGCCCGGCTGCAACGCAAGATGCGTCTGGTCGAATCCCCTTACCGCACACCGCAAACCCTGGTCGGCGGGCCGCGCAGCGACGCGGCGCTGGCCGCCTCGTCGGGACGCACGGCCACCACCAAGTCGATGGGCAAGGGCTCCACCCAGCATCAGCATCTGGTGCAGACCGAGGTTCCCCGCAAGCTGCTGGAGGAATGGCTGGCCCTGTGGGGCGAGCATTACCAGATCGGCGAGACCCTGCGGGTGCAGCTGCGTCCGCGCCGGGCCGGTTCCGATGTGCTGGAGCTCGGCATCTACGGCGACGAGGACGAGAAGCTCGCCGATGTGGTGGTCGACCCGATCAAGGACCGGCACGGCCGCAACATCCTGACGGTGCGCGATCAGAACACCTATGCCGAGAAGTTGCGCAAGAAGCGCCTGATGGACGTGATCCACCTGTGGCTGATCCACCGGTTCAAGCCGGAGATCGTGTACTACGTGACGCCCACCGAGGACAACATCTATCAGACCGAGAAGATGAAGAAGCACGGCATTTTCAGCAACGTGTATCAGGAGGTCGGAGAGATCATCGTCGCCGATGTGAACCAGGAGCGCATCGACGAGCTGCTGGCCTCCGATCAGAAGGCGCTGGGCAAACTCATCCGCAAGGAGGATTAGCGATCTCGGCGCGCCTGCGCTCACTCACCGAGCGCCGCCGTTCGCGACGTCGACGAGGCGATCGCCTTCTTCACCGACCTCGGTCTCACGGTCATCGGCCGGGACACCGTCATCGGTGAATGGACGGACACCGCCGTCGGTCTCGACGGCAACCACGCCAAGATCGCGATGCTGCAGACCCCGGACGGCCAGGGTTGCCTGGAGCTCTTCGAGTACATCCACCCCGACGCGATCGAGACGGAGCCCACGCTGCCCAACGAGATCGGGATGCACCGCGTCGCGTTCTCGGTCGACGACATCGACGCGGCACTGGAGGTCGCCGCGCGGCACGGTTGCCACCCGCTGCGCGGCGTGGCGACTTATGAGGACGCCTACAAGCTCACCTACCTGCGCGGCCCCAGCGGCATCCTGGTGATGCTCGCCGAGGACCTCAAGAAGGGCTAGCCGCCGGCTCCGTTGTCGAGCCCGAGATGGATGCCGTAAAACCACGGGACACCGACCTTGGCGACAAGGGCCACGGCGACGAACGCGAGTACCGCGACCGGGAGTCCGATCGCACCGGACCGTGACCGGATCGGCGAAAAGGTCAGGCCCAGGAACAGAATCGTGAAAGCCACCGCCGCCCACATGACCACCTGCAGCGGTGTGTCCACCGCCGCCCCGTAGTCGGTGACGTGGCCATCGGGAAAGCCGGCCATCGACACGTCCATCGACGTCGTGAACGCCAGCCACACCGCGGCGACGGCGCCGAGCAGACAGATGATGGTGCCGAAGGTCCTCATCGGGCTGATTATCCAGCCAGCGCCTCGCCGGCCGGTCCCAGGTCGAGGAATACGGTCTCGCCGTCGGCGTCCTCGAGCCCGTCGTTGTCGGTGACGACGTACAGATTGCCGTTGCCCGCGACCGCGAAGCCCTCGACTTTCTCCTGCACGAATCCCTTGGTGGCCTGCAGGTCCGGCAACAGGTCCCGGGCCGGCGTCTTGGGCAGCACCGTGGGCACCGCGGTGCCGCTCACCCCGTCCTCGGTGGGGATCTGCACGCGGTAGATCGCCTTGACCCGGGCATCGGGTCCGTTGAGCTTGTCGCGTTCGAGCACCAGCAGCGCGCCGTCGTGCACCGCGATCTCGGACAGCCCGACCCAATCGCCCTCGGTCTCAGTCGAATCCAGCTGATAGCCGAACCACTGCCAGGACTTGTCGGCCGGGTTGTAGCGCCCGATGCGGGCCACACCCTTCGGGTCGGATTTCAGCTCGCGCTGCAGCGCCACCCAGACGTGGTCACCGTCGACGGCGACACCCTCCAGACCCTGTCCGCCCAGTTCCGCGGCGATCTCGGCGGGCAGCGCGATGCGGTCCTTGATGCTGCCGTCGGTGGCGACGTTGATCAGCTCGTTGCCCGCACCGTCCTCGCCCTCCACGGCGAGCACGAAACCGTCCTGGCGCGCGGCGATTCCCTCGATGTCCAGGCTGACGGGCTTGCCGTCCTCGGTGACCGCGAGCTGGCTGTCGATCAGCGCGGGCGTCTTGGTGAGGTCGACACTGAGGATGCGGGCCGGGCCGTAGGCGTTGTCGGTGGCGGTGAACAGCCGGTCCGGCGCGGCCGGGTCGGCGGCGAGCGCTCCGAGCGCACCCCAGCCGATCGGGGTGCCGTCCAGATCACCGGAGACGATCGACGGGAATGCCGGCTTGCCACCGTCGGCGGCGAACCCCGCACCGTAGCCATAGATGTTGACCGACGCACGCACCCGGTTCTCCGCGTCATCGGACTCCGACGAGATCACCAGCAGATTGCGCGCCGGGACGGCCAGGATGCCTTCCGGTCCGGGCGTGGTGGGCATGATCTGCCGGAACACCGGGGCCGCCGGGTCGCTGACGTCATAGGCGGCGACGAAGTTGCTCCGCTCGGACGCCACCAGTGCCGTTGGGCGACCGCCGATCTCGGTGATCGCCAGCCCCTCGGGCTCGGGCCCCTTGGACTCGGCGCGGCCCTCGATGTGCAGGCCGGTCCGCACGGCGAGTTGCTCGACGGAGTTACCGGCGTCCCAGACCACCGTGCCGGTGGCGGCATCGAAGACCGACCAGCCGCGGGTGCCGCCCTTCCAGTCCCCTTCGTTGGCGGTCGCCACATGGCCGTCGCCGATCCAGCCGATCGCGTCGGGCTCGCGCGGCGCGGCCTCCAGGGAGCCGCTCTGATCGAGGGCGCCGTCCTCGGCGGTGTCGATACCGTCCACGGCCTGGGTGCCCGCGCTGAAGATCTTGGACACCGCGCCGGTCTTGCCGTCGATGATGGCGATGCCGTTGTTTTCCTGCAGGGTCAGCGCGACCTGACCGCGCGAATTGATGCTGACGTATTCGGGCTCAAGGTCTTCGGGGGTGTCCAGGCCGGCGGCACGGGCCTGCTCGACATCGAGATCCACCTTGCGGGCCGACCATGACGCGGGCGCCCCGGTCAGGGTGAGCAGCTGCAGGAAGCCGGTCGGGGGCTGGGGCAGGTCGCCCTCTTCGCCGCCTTCGGGGGTGAACTCCTCATTGCGCTGGTTCTCCATGGCGATGGCGGCGAAGGAGCCGTCCGGGCTGATGGCGATCGAATCCGGCTGACCGCCGAGGTCGATGCTGCGCACGCGGGTCCGGTCGGCGACGCGCACGATGTCGACGCGGCCCGACGGGTTGGCGAAGTCATCACCGGTGGTGTCGACGACGACGAGGACGAACTCACCCAGGGCGGCCACCGAGGTCGGCTGGTCGTCGGCATGTCCGAGCTCGGCCAGCGAAAGGGTGCCCAGCCCTACGGTTTTCAGTGGGTCGCGGATGTCGAGGAACCCGACGCGCTTGGCCGCGGCGTCGGTGTAGATGACGGTGTTGCCGTCCGGGGTGACCGTGGAGATCTCGGCGACGGTTTCGGTGGCAGGGTCCTCGCCGGCCGGGCGGTTCAGATACACCGGGTAGGTGGTCAACCGGTGATAGCGCTCGGCGTCGGGCAGGTTGAAGTCGATCGGCGAGGTCGCGCGCTGCGTCTGCGGGGCGGGCGCATCGGCCTTGTCCTCCGGTGTGCTCGGCGAGCAGGCGGCCGCGAGCAGTGCGGTGACCGCGGCGGCTGCCGTCACGCGACCCAGGTTCGACGTCATGGGGACCCCTGTTCAATTGGCGGTGAAGTCGAGTGATCTTGACGAAGCCGGATGAACGACAGGCAACACTCAGGTGGCCAACGAGAAAGGGCCGGTCCTGGGTTCCAGGACCGGCCCTTCTATTCACGTGTTGAAGCCAGACGACGAGCCTTTAAACGACGTTGCCGCCGGTGTTGCCGGGCCTGCCGCCGGGGCCGCCGCCCAGTCCACCGCTGCCGTTGGACTCTCCGCCATTGCCGCCGTTACCGCCGAAGCCACCGAAGTTGCCGCTGCCGCCGTTGCCGCCGTTGCCGCCGGTTCCGGAGTTGAGGCCTTGATCGCCGACGCCGTTGCCGCCGTTGCCGCCGCGACCGCCCCCGGTCAGGATGCCGCGACCGTCGCCACCCTCGCCGCCGTCACCGCCGATTCCGCCCTCGCCGTCGTTGGTTCCGTCGCCGCCGTTGCCGCCGCGGCCACCGCCGCCGAGCACCAGGCCGCTACCGCCGCCGGATCCGCCGGTACCGCCAGCGCCCGTGCCGCTCTCGGAGGTGCCGCTGCCGCCCTCACCGCCGCGCCCACCGCTGCCGACGATGGCGTTGCCGCCACCGCTTCCGCCGTCGCCGCCGGTGGCGTTTCCGTCAGTCGCGGTGGCGTCGCCGCCGGTGCCGCCCCAGCCGCCGCTGCCGACCTCGAC
>NZ_JBFUKN010000141.1:0-9760 GCF_056400845.1 Mycobacterium sp. P4_H6
GCTCAGCACGGCCGATGTGCCCGCCGCCGAGATGAATTCCGTCTAAGTCAGACCGGCCGAGAAGTCCACCGACACCCGGCCGCGGCGCAGCAGCGCCTCCATCTGGTCGCCGGAGATCGGGCGTGACAACAGGAAGCCCTGGGCGCGATGACAGCCATGCCGCAGCAACGTGATGGCCGCGGTTTCGGTCTCCACACCCTCGGCCACCAACTGCAGGCCGAATGCTTCGGCCAGGGCGATGATCGCCCGCACGATGGCCAGATCGCCGGGGTCGGCGCCGAGGTCACGCACGAAACTCTTGTCGATCTTGAGGGCGTCCACCGGAAGCGATTTCAACAGCGACAGCACGCTGTAGCCGGTGCCGAAGTCATCGATGGCGACCTGGACCCCGACGTCATGAAGCTTGGCCAGCGTGATCCGGGTGACGTCGATGTCCTGCACCACAATGCTTTCGGTGATCTCCAGGCATACCGAACCGCGGGGCAGATCGAACTCGTTGACGATCGCCGCCACCGACTCGGCGAACCCGTCCGCGACGAGCTGCACCGGGGACACATTCACCCGCAGCACCGCGTCCAGCCCGACGCCGTTGGCCCGCCAGCGC
Source organism: Mycobacterium sp. P4_H6 (assembly GCF_056400845.1). Taxonomy (NCBI): domain Bacteria; kingdom Bacillati; phylum Actinomycetota; class Actinomycetes; order Mycobacteriales; family Mycobacteriaceae; genus Mycobacterium; species Mycobacterium sp. P4_H6. The sequence goes on from NZ_JBFUKN010000141.1 coordinate 605, forward strand.
GCGAACTCCGCGCACGCCGTACGCATCACCCAACGTCCGAGCTCGCCTGCCAGATTGATGGATTCGGCGACGCCGATGAACGCGTCCGGGGCAAGCAGGCCGCGGGTGGGGTGCTGCCAGCGGACCAGCGCCTCGGTCGCGAGAACCTTCCCGGTGCGCATATCGACCTCGGGCAGATAGCGCAGGAACAGCGCGCCGGTCTCGATCACGCTCTGTAGGTGCAGCTCGATGTCGTTGCGGAACTCGTTCTCCAGCGATATCGCGTCGGAGTAGACGGTCACCTGGTTGCCGCCGGTGTTCTTGGCGGTGAGCACAGCCTGGTCGGCATGGCGCAGCAGGTCCGAGGTGGTCTCCTGACCGGGGATGCCCACGGCGACACCGATGCTGACCGTGCGGGTCACCATCTCGCCGTCGATCGGAACGCGCCGGGAGAGCACGGACTGCAGCCGGTGGGCGAGTTCCTCGGCCACCGGGCCATCGGTGGGGACCTCGGGGACCACCACGAATTCGTCACCGCCGAGGCGGGCGATCATGCTGGGCCCTGCGGCCAGCGCGAGCCGCTCGGCGAGCACCCGGATGAAACGATCGCCGGCGGAGTGCCCGAGGTAGTCGTTGATCGCCTTGAGGCGGTCCAGGTCGAAGAACAGGGCGGTGACCGGCCCGGGGCTACCCGGCTTGAGGCGTTCGTCCAAATGGGCCATCAAGGCACGGCGGTTGTGCAGTCCGGTGAGGTCGTCGTGCTCGGCCAGGAAGCGCAGTCGGTCCTCGGCGTACACGCGGGCCTGCACCTGGRCGAAGAGTGACGCGATGGCCGCCAGGGCGTTGAGTTCCTCGGCGGTCCAATCCCGGTCACCGGCCTTGGCGAGGCCGATCACCCCGGTGGTCACGTCGCCGGACAGCAGTGGCACACAGGCCATCGTGGTGGTCGGGATGCTCCCGCTGTCGGCGGGCCGGAACACCGCCGGCTCCTTGAGCCGTTCGGCCACGGCGAAAACCGGGTCCGCGTCGGCGAAGTACACGAGCTGGTGGGGGTCGGGCTGGACCTCCGGGGTGCGGGGAGGCCACTCGGCAATGAGCCGGGTCGCGTGAATGTCGTGGTCGTTGTGCCGCAGGAAGCCGGAATCGACATCGAAGTAGGTGACCAGTTCGGCCAGCACCTGCTGGCTGACGCCGGTCGCGGTGGCGGCGTCCACGGCGATCAGACGAGTGGCGACCGCGGTGACGACGAGTTCGAGGCTGCGGGGCACCTAGACCTCTCTGTGTGGCGACACCTGACAGTGCCGCATTGTGACGCACGGGCACCGGCGGGCGTCCGGTCAGCCCTGCGAAAAGTGTATTCCAGACGCCGCCTTTGATTCGTGACATCCCATGGGTCAGACGATTCGTTATCTGAGCGGTATTCGGTGCGGTCGCGTGCGCGCCGGGCTGCCGGTTACAACCCGGACTCGGCCGTCCCGCCCAGCGCGCCGACTTCGTCGAGCAGCGGCAGCAACACGCGTGCCTCGGCGCGGGTGGCGATAATCTGTTGCGGGTCAGCGGTTCTGGTGAACTCGGCCTGGTCCCACCACATYATCTTGGTCTCGTACCGCTCGTCGGGATACGGTGTGGCCGGGATACGGTCGGCAACCACGCCGCCCGAGGATCGCCAGCGATCCAGAACATGTGCCGCCGCGGTCGCCATGGCGAACTTGGCGCCGAGGACGAGGGTGGCGTGCAGGGGCATACGGGCCAGTACCGGCGTGAGCGCACGGCTGCGCGCAAATCCGTCGTCGGTCCATGCGGTCTTGATCTCGACGACGCCGAACGGAACGCGGTCGTCGATCATTTTGCGCACGAGGGGAAGGGCGGGCTGTCCGGCCCATTCCACCGTCGCATGGCTTTCGTCGGCACCGCCGTACGGGCCTTGCGCTCGAACCCCGCCGACAACCCGGCCGGAGTCGTCGATCGCCGCGAGGAACAGCGACGTGGTGGCGGGGTCGGCCAGTGCGCTCGGGTCGATCGCCCGTTCGACTCCGTGTTTGCGGTAACTACGCATAGCACCGTCGATGAAATCGTCCCAGAGTTCCGGCTCCGCCCACGGAGTGGACACCACGAGGGTGCAGTCGGTGTCCCGATCCCACCACTGGGCCGATGCATTTTCGGGAAGTCCACGAAACGTGGTTTCGGCGACAGACACGCTCATTCCCAGGCCCACCGATCAGTTGCCGGAACGTTGCCCCATGCGGGTACGTTCCTGAGGTAATTTCAAATAGTGCAGTTAAGTATCGCCATATCCAGGGGAGATACCAGCCGCAATTTATTACCGGGCCTGACAATAGGTTGCCAGCATCGCACAAGTGGGTTTCTAGCAATTTAGTCGGTAAGAAGTTAATAGTGGCTAACTTCATAAAAATTGTCACCGGCGTAAGTAGTGGCAAATACTATTCAGCTGCCGACGAGTTTTCTAAATCGATCACGTAGATGGCAACGTGTCCGCCATTCGCTACGTTTTCAAGGTCACGTCGATCCCGCGATCGCGGACCCGGTGACCGGCTCCCACGGTCGAGGCGCTATGTATGGATGTGAAAAATAGACGTGGCGACCGGAGGAGGAACGGTGAAGGTTTTCAAGAATCTCGATGAGCTGGTGGGGGCCAAGGGCGCCGAGTTGGGGCCGACGGAGTGGCTGGAGATCGGCCAGGACCGGGTGAACAAATTTGCCGAAGCCACCGAAGATCACCAGTGGATCCACGTCGATCCCGAACGTGCCGCCGACGGGCCGTTCGGTGGAACCATTGCCCACGGTCTGCTGACCCTCTCCCTGCTGCCGCATTTCAGCCACCAGCTCTACCGGGTGGAGGGCATCTCGCTGGCGGTCAACTATGGATACAACAAGGTCCGCTTCATCACCCCGGTGAAGGTCGGCGCCAAGGTGCGGGCCCGCGCCGTGGTCACCGATGTGACCGCACTCGAGGGCGCTGCCCAGTCGACGGTCACCATCACCGTCGAGATCGAGGGATCGGAAAAGCCTGCAGCGGTGGCAGAGTCGATCGTGCGCTATATCGCCTGATTCGAGGCGCGCCGCTGGGCGGCCTTGACCAGGCCGCCCCCGATGATGAGGCGCTGGATCTCGCTGGTGCCCTCATAGAGGCGCAGCAAACGCACTTCGCGGTAGATGCGCTCGACCGCCACCTCGCGCATGTAGCCACTGCCACCGTGGATCTGGACGGCGAGGTCGGCTACATTGCCCGCCATTTCGGTGCAGAACAGTTTCGCCGATGACGGTGCGATGCGCCGGTCCTCGTCGGTCACCCACAGCCGGGCGGCCTCCCGGACCAGCGCGCGCCCGGCCATCACGCCGGTCTGCTGGTCGGCGAGCATCGCCTGCACCAGTTGGAAATTGCCGATCGGGGTGCCGCCCTGGGTGGCGGTCGCGGCGTAGGCCACCGACTCGTCGAGGGCACGCTGCGCGCTGCCGACGGCCAGCGCCGCGATGTGCACGCGGCCGCGGGCCAGCGACGTCATGGCGGCGCGGTACCCGATGTCCTCGCTGCCGCCGACCAGGGTGTCCTGGCCGACCCGCACGTCGTCGAAGCTGACATCGGCGGTCCAGGCGCCCTCCTGGCCCATCTTGGCGTCCTTCGCGCCGACCTCGATGCCGGGCGCGTCCGCGGGAACCAGGAAGACCGCGATACCGGGTCCGTCGGCATCGGCGGGGCGCGTGCGGGCGAACACGATGAACAGGTCGGCCGTCGGAGCGTTGGTGATGTACTGCTTGCGCCCGTTGATCACCCACTCGTCACCGTCTTTGACGGCCTTGGTGCGCAGGCCTGCCGGGTTGGAGCCGGCGCCGGGCTCGGTCAGGGCGAAGGAGGCGACGACGTCGCCGGAGGCGATCCGCTCCAGCCAGCGGGATTTCTGTTCGTCGGTGCCGAAACCGACCAGCACCTGACCGGCGATGCCGTTGTTGGTACCGAACATCGACCGCAGCGCGAGGCTGGTGTAGCCGAATTCCATGGCCAGTTCCACGTCCTGGGCCAGGTTCAGTCCGAGGCCGCCCCATTCCTGCGGGATCGCGTACCCGAACAACCCCATGCTCTTGGTCTGGTCGCGGATGTCGTCGGGCACCCGGTCGGCGGACATGATCTCCAGCTCGCGGGGGACTACCTGGTTACGGATGAACTGGCGGGTGGCGGCATGGATATCGGCGAAATCTGCGTCCGATACGGCGGCGCGGGCGTTGTCGGCCATCGGCGGGCTCTCCTGAATTGGTGCGATCACCTCGGGGGGTGGTTTGATACAAGAAATATCATATTTTATGTTTGGAACTGCTCGGGCTTCAGGAAGGGATGGGCTCCCATGGGTCTGCTTGACGGTCGGACCGCGGTGATCACCGGCGGTGCACAGGGAATCGGGTTTGCGATCGCCGAAAGGTATGTCGCCGAGGGCGCCCGGGTGGTGCTCGGTGACCTGAATCCGGAGGCAACCGATGCCGCGGTCACCGCACTCGGCGGTTCGGCCGTTGCCAAGGCCGTCAGTTGCGATGTCACCGATGCCGGCCAGGTCGAAGCGCTCGTCCGTGCCGCCGTCGACACCTTCGGCAGCCTGGACGTCATGGTCAACAACGCGGGCATCACCCGTGACGCCACCATGCGCAAGATGACCGAGGAACAGTTCGACCAGGTCGTCTCGGTGCACCTGAAGGGGTCGTGGAACGGCACCAGGCTCGCCGCCAACATCATGCGCGAGGCGAAAAGCGGTGCCATCGTCAACATCTCGTCGATCTCGGGCAAGGTCGGCCTGATCGGCCAGACCAACTACTCCGCGGCCAAGGCCGGCATCGTCGGCCTCACCAAGGCCGCCGCCAAGGAGGTGGCCCATCTGGGTGTCCGGGTCAACGCCATCCAGCCGGGTCTGATCCGCTCGGCGATGACAGAGGCCATGCCGCAACGCATCTGGGATCAGAAGCTGGCCGAGATCCCGATGGCGCGCGCCGGGGAGCCCAGCGAGGTCGCCTCCGTCGCCCTGTTCCTGGCCTCCGATCTGTCCTCGTACATGACCGGCACCGTGCTCGAAGTGACCGGCGGGCGGCACATCTGACATGGCGGCCCTGTCTGAGAACGTGGCCGTGATCTGTGAACCGGTCCGCACGCCGATCGGCCGCTACGGCGGCATGTTCGCGTCCCTGACCGCCGTCGATTTGGGCGTCGCCGCGCTGCAGGGTCTGTTGGAACGCACCGGGATTCCTGCCGACGCCGTGCAGGATGTGATCCTGGGGCATTGCTACCCCTCCAGTGAGGCCCCGGCGATCGGACGGGTGGTCGCACTGGACGCGGGACTGCCGATCACGGTGCCCGGTATGCAGGTCGACCGGCGCTGCGGTTCCGGGCTGCAGGCTGTCATCCAGGCCTGCCTGCAGGTGTCCAGCGGCAACAACGATCTGGTCGTCGCCGGCGGCGCCGAATCGATGAGCAATGTGGCCTTTCACTCCACCGATATGCGCTGGGGCGGGTCGCGCGGCGGGGTGACGGTACACGACGGACTCGCCCGCGGCCGCGTCACGGCCGGCGGCAAGCACTACCCGGTGCCCGGCGGCATGCTGGAGACCGCGGAGAATCTGCGCCGCCAGTACGGCATTTCGCGTACCGAGCAGGACGAACTCGCGGTGCGCTCGCATCAGAAGGCCGTCGCCGCTCAGACCAGTGGGGTCCTTGCGGCCGAGATCATCCCGGTGACGGTGACATCCCGTAAAAGTTCCGAGGTGATCGATACCGACGAGCATCCACGCGCGGACACCACGGTCGAGGCGCTGAGCAAACTGCGCCCGGTGCTGGTCAAGAGCGACCCCGAGGCCACCGTCACAGCGGGCAACTCCAGCGGACAGAACGATGCCGCGTCCATGTGCATCGTGACCACACCCGAGCGGGCGGCCGAACTCGGGCTCAAACCCCTTGTCCGGCTGGTCTCCTGGGGAGTGGCGGGGGTGGCACCCGACATCATGGGCATCGGCCCGGTGCCGGCCACCGAACGAGCGCTGGACAAGGCCGGGCTTTCCCTGGCCGATATCGACCTCATCGAACTCAACGAGGCGTTCGCCGCGCAGGCACTGGCGTGCACCCGCGAATGGAAGTTCACCGACACCGATTTCGAGCGCACCAACGTGCGCGGGTCCGGTATCTCCCTCGGCCATCCGGTCGGCGCGACCGGCGGCCGGATGCTGGCCACCCTGGCCCGCGAACTCGAACTGCGCGACGCCCGGTACGGGCTGGAAACCATGTGCATCGGTGGCGGCCAGGGCCTGGCCGCGGTATTCGAACGGACATCGCTATGACCCGACTGGCTCAAACTCCCGGTCTCACCGACGTGCAGACCGAAATCGTTGCCACCGTGCGCCAGTTCGTGGACAAGGAGATCATCCCGAACGCGCAGGAGTTGGAACACTCCGACACCTACCCGCAGCACATCGTCGACAAGATGCGCGAGATGGGTCTGTTCGGTCTGATGATCCCCGAGGAGTACGGCGGCCTCGGTGAATCGCTGCTGACCTACGCGCTGTGTGTGGAGGAACTGGCCCGCGGCTGGATGAGCGTATCCGGGGTCATCAACACGCATTTCATCGTCGCCTACATGATCCGCCAGCACGGCACGGACGCGCAGAAGCAGCACTACCTGCCCCGGATGGCGACCGGCGAGGTGCGCGGTGCCTTCTCGATGTCGGAGCCCGAGTTGGGCTCCGATGTCGCGGCGATCCGCACCCGGGGTGTGCGCGACGGCTCCGGAGACGACGCGGACTATGTGATCACCGGTCAGAAGATGTGGCTGACCAACGGCGGCAGTTCGACGCTGGTGGCCGCGCTGGTGAAAACCGATGAGGGAGCGGACAAACCGCACCGAAATCTGACCGCATTCCTGATCGAGAAGCCTTCCGGTTTCGGTGAGGTGCTGCCGGGACTGACGATTCCGGGCAAGCTCGACAAGATGGGCTACAAGGGCATCGACACCACCGAGCTGATCTTCGACGGCTACCGGGCCGGTGCGGGCGATGTGCTCGGCGAGGCGCCGGGTAAGGGCTTCTTCCAGATGATGGACGGCGTCGAGGTCGGCCGGGTGAACGTCTCGGCGCGTGCATGTGGCATCGCGCTGCGGGCTTTCGAGCTGGCGATTCGCTATGCGCAGCAACGGGAGTCGTTCGGCAAGCCGATCGCCGGGCATCAGGCGATCGCGTTCCAGCTCGCCGAGATGGCCACCAAGGTCGAGGCCGCCCACCTGATGATGGTGCACGCCGCGCGGCTCAAGGACTCCGGTGACCGAAACGATGTGGCCTCCGGGATGGCCAAATATCTGGCCAGCGAGTATTGCGCGGAAGTCACCCAGCAGAGCTTCCGGATCCACGGTGGCTATGGCTACTCCAAGGAGTACGAGATCGAACGGCTGATGCGTGATGCGCCGTTCCTTCTCATCGGCGAGGGCACCAGCGAGATCCAGAAGACCATCATCAGCAAGAGTTTGCTCGATGAGTACCGGATCTGATCCGGAGTTCGCGGTCCGACCGCAACTCTCCGAGGACGTTGCCCGCGTGGTGCGCCGCCGGATCTTCGACGGGACCTACCGGTCAGGGGAGTACCTGCGGCTGGATCAGCTGGCCGTCGATCTCGGTATCAGCGTCACGCCGGTACGGGAGGCCCTGCTGAATCTGCGGGCCGAGGGTCTGCTGGTGCAGCATCCGCGACGCGGTTTCATGGTGCTCGAATTCACCGCCCGTGACCTGGCCGATGTCGCCAACGTGCAGGCCTACGTCGGGGGAGAACTGGCGGCCAGAGCAGCCGAGAACATCAGCGCCGAACAGCTTTCCGAGCTGAAGGCGATCCAGGACCAACTGGAACAGGCCTACGAGCAGCCGGACTCGGACCGCGCCGTACGGCTCAATCACGAGTATCACCGGCTGATCAACGTGGCGGCCGACTCGCCCAAGCTCACCCAGTTCATGTCGGGGATCACGCGGTATCAGCCGGAGTCGGTGTTCCCGACCCTCGATGGGTGGCCCACCCAGTCCATCAAGGACCACCGCCGGGTGATCGCCGCCTTCGAACGCCGAGACGCCGACGAGGCCCGCGCGGCGATGGCCGAGCACTTCACCATCGGGGTCGACCCGCTGTGCGAGCACCTCACCAAGCTCGGCGTGATCCGCCCGATTTGACGTACGTCAGTAGTTATTGACGCGCGTCAGAACGCTCGGTAGTGTCGCCCATCACAGCGACTCGAGGAGTGATGGTGGTACGAACCCTGCCGCGTACGGCGGTCATCGGCGCAGGTATCAGCGGGCTGACCGCCGGCAAGATGCTCAAGGACTACCGCGTTCCGTACACCACCTTCGAGATCTCCGACCGCGTCGGCGGCAACTGGGCCTTCGGCAATCCCAACGGTCTGAGCAGCGCCTACCGGTCGTTACATATTGACACCTCCAAGCATCGGTTGTCCTTCAAGGACTTTCCGGTGCCCAGCCATTTCCCGTCGTTCCCGCATCACAGCGATATCAAGGACTACCTGGACTCCTATGCCGAGGCGTTCGGTCTGCTGGAGAACATCGAGTTCAACAACGCCGTCCGCAGCGCCCGCCGACGCGACGGCGGCGGCTGGCTGATCGAGGACCAGGCCGGCACGGTGCGGGAGTTCGATCTGCTGGTCGTCGGCAACGGCCATCACTGGGACGCACGGTGGGCCGAGTTCCCCGGCACCTTCACCGGCGAATCGATCCACTCGCACCATTACATCGATCCGCAGACACCGTTGGCGCTCACCGGCAAACGCATTCTGGTCATCGGGATCGGTAACAGCGCCGCCGACATCACCGTCGAGCTGTCGTCGAAGGCATTGCAGAACAAGGTGACGCTGTCGACGCKGTCGAGTGCCTGGATCGTTCCGAAATACCTTGCCGGGCAGCCCGGTGACAAGATCTTCAAGACGACGCCATACCTGCCGCTGTCCTGGCAGCGTAAGGCAGCCCAGGCCTTCGCCCCACTGGTCGGCGCGGATCCGACCAAGTACGGCCTGCCGCCGGCCAATCACAAACTGTTCGAAGCGCACCCGACGCAGTCGGTCGAACTGCCGCTGCGACTGGGTTCCGGCGACGTGATCCCGAAACCGAATGTGTCGCTGCTCGACGGAGACAGCGTGCACT
>NZ_JBFUKN010000142.1:0-9456 GCF_056400845.1 Mycobacterium sp. P4_H6
GGATTCTCCGGTGCCGCCCGCCGATGCCGTCGAGGGCGACCTCAGCAAACTTCCCGAGGCCGGAACCGGTGCCGGCGAAACCCTGCCCGGTGGTACTCCCGGCGAACAAGACGACGTCAAGGACGACGGCGTCAAAGAGGACGAAGACGACGACGAATGCGGTTGGGGCTGGTGGCCGCTGCCCCCTGACACCGACTCGTCGGCGCCCAACGGCGGCGACGGCTACGGCGGGGGCGCGCCGTCGACGGCTCCGCCGGCCGGACGCCCGGGTGTGCCCTCCGAACTACTACCGGAGTCCCCGGTGCTGCCGGTCGTCCCGGATCCCCAGGAACCGCTGCCCGGACTCGTCGCGCCCGCGGCCATGCCGGTGCTGTCGATGCCCCTCATCGTGCTGCCCCCGGTGGTGCCGGGGATCGGCGGCGGTGGTGTCGGCGCGGGACCTAGGGCGCCGGCGCCGGAGAATGCCGCACGGCCGCCGGCCCCGTCACGCACCCCGCCCGCCGAGCGCCCCGCGGCTCCGCGCACCGATGCCGTCCTGCCTGCCTCCTACCGCGCCGGCTACGGCGAATACCTCCGGACCGCCGGCATGCCTCAGGTGATCGCCGTCGCGGTGCCGGGAGCAACCGGCATCATGCTGCTCACCGGCGCGGGTGGGCTCATCGGCTATCGGCAGGCCCGAGCCGGCCGCGCGATCCGGTCCAGTGGCTCAGCAAGGTTCTCAAGTTGACCGGATTCGGCAGTCTGCCGTCCAACGGCGGGCCATAGTGGACCAGAGGAGAAGGGGGAGGCAATGCCAGCAAGTCGCCGCGTGACGCGCGCCGTCAGCTCGGTGCTCGACCTTGCGCCACGCCGGGGTGAGGTGTCGCTGCCGCGTCTGGTCGAGGCGGTCGCCGATGACCAGGGGCGCCCGATCCAGATCAAGATGGCCGATCTGCCGTCCGGTGTCTGTGGTCAGTGGCGCCAATATGCCGACCACGACGTCTTCCTGATCCAGAAGGGACTGCCCGCCTGGGACCGCACCCTGGCCCATGAGCTCGGCCACCTGGTACTCGGTCATGCGGGCATGCCGGTGGTGGAGGCTGCGCGCGAGACCATGGAACTGGCCGGGTCGGACCTCATCGGGTACATGCTCAATCAGCGGACCGGGTGCATGGGCCCCGCGGGTGAGGAAGCCGAGCAGGAGGCCGAGGACTTCGCCGCGCTACTCATCTACCGTCTCGGGCGGCTACCGTCCGATCGTTCGTCGATCGTGCAGGTGCGGCTCGGGGAGGCGTTTGGTTGATCGTCTGGGTGATCGCCGGTCTCCTCGGGTTGGCGACCGGCTTGCGAATCGGGTGGGCGCTGGTCAACAAGCAATCCCTGGTGAGCACCGCGATGATCCTCGCGCTGGGCAGTCTCGGGATTGTCGCAGCGCTCAACTGGCAGCCCCTGACCCTGCTGATCGACACCGCGCTGCGGTGGCCGAACATCGCGGTCGCGCTCAGCCAGGTGGCGTTGATCGGTTGTGCGGCAGGCAGTTGCGTGATGATCACGACCGTGGCGTCGGGCCGCAAGCCGGCCGCCATCCGCCGCATCGCCATCGGCCAGTACCTGGTGGCGGGCGCCATCGCGGCGGCCACTCTGGTGGCGTTCTTCCGCGCCCCGCAGATGCCGGAGATGGCGCCCGAGGAGTACATGCGCCGCAACCTGGCGCCGGGCGGGTCCTCGTCGTGGCTGCTGCCGCTGCTCTATGTGCTGCTCGCGCTGACCCTCGTCGCGTGGGCGGGAGTGCGTCATTCCAACCGGACCCGGCGGGGCCGTGCGCTTTTCGTCTTCAGCGTCGGCATGGTGCTCATGGTGCTGTCGAGTGCCTTCTTCCTGCTCCGGGCCGTCGGGAATACCGATGTCCTGGGCGTGGGTGCGGCGGCGACGCTGCTGGGTTGCGCGATGCTGGTGGTGGCCGGCGGGTCGCTGTTGCCCAGCGTGGAGGACTGGTTCGGTGCGCGCCGGGAACTGCGGACGATCCAGCCGCTGCTGGCCGAACTCAACACCCGGCATCCCGATGTGGGTATCGGGGTGCGTCCCCGCGGGCCGTTGTTGTTCCGGGTCGCCGAGCAGATGTCCCTGATTTCGGATTCGCTGTACCTGGAAGCCATTGCGGCCGAGGGCATGCGGCGCCRCACGGTGGACGCCACCGCGGGCCAGCGCGATATCGAGCAGTCGCTGAACATCGCCGATATCGCGGATCTCGATTCGCCCCCGGTGCCCGCCGACGAACAGGCCCGTGGCATCGCGGAGTGGATCTTCGCGGGCCGGTCCGCCGCTGCGGAGGGCACCGCGCACGCGGCGTTCCCCGGCCTGAACTGGCTGCGCCAGCCGACCACGTTCTCGGATCGGGAGTGGATACTCGCCATCGCCGAGCAGTTCCGGGAATTGGAGCTCGGGGCGCAGGCCCACGGCTGAACGCACAAACGGTGCCGTCACGCTTGCGCGCGACGACACCGTGTGTGGCGGTGATCCCGTAAGGGATCAGCCGTCGAGGTTCTCCCGGCGACGCAGCTCGTCGACCTTGAGGGCCAGATCCTGCTGGGACTCGGGGGACAGGCCGACGGTGCGGGCCGCGATGCGGCGCACGCCCTCGTCGCGCATGCTGGCCAGCCAGGTCAGTTCCTTGTCCAGCTTCTCGTAGTACTCGTCGTCGGTGAAGTACGCCGGCTTGATACGGAAGAAGTTGGCGAGGGCGGCCATCGTGGTCACGGATGGGTTGGTGCGGTTGCCGGAACGCAGCTGCGACAGGTAGGGGGCGGACATCGTGACACCCTCGGCCTTTAGTGCGCCGATCACCTCAGCCGAAGTGTGCGGACCGCGCCCGGGAGGGTAAACCGTGTCGAAGAGGCGGTTTAGCCGGGCGGCGAACGTCTTGCTCATCTAACTTTCCTCCACATGGCTCACGAGCTGTCTGCAATAGGTTCGTATTTGCTGATCATCGTAGCGAGTGTTGTCGCCACAACCAARTGCAAACCACCGAAAAGTAACACTACCCTGCTCGCGGGGTCGCTGCAGGGTCCTGTAGCAGCACGYCAACCCGACACACACGCTGCGACGTTGTGATCTGGCGAACCTAAAAATAACGGCCTCGCCATTTTGCCCAGATTCGTTGATCTTGACTTGTTGTCACAGTAACCCCATAGCCGATCAGTAGCTAACAGGCGTCGCACAGCAAATCTGCACTTCACCTTTGCTGTCAGTGCCGGCGAAGTGGAGGAAGGGTAGACATGGGCGGGCCCGACGGCCACACCATCATTGCTGAGCTCGGCACATGCTGAACGCGGCATTGTGGCCCAACTGTGTCCGAAACGTTATGAAGACGTTTGCTGTGCACGCGCACGGCGGCATACCCGCCCCGTCGGTCGCCGACGGCTGGAAAGGCCAGTGCGACTACGCGGCGAGCAGCATCGCCAGGATCGCGGTGTCCGGATGGCTGATCGGGTCGACGCCCACCCGGCTCACCATCGAGGTGATGGTGCCGTCGGCCTCCGCTTCCACCCAGGCGGCACGATGCTCCAGGCCCAGATGGGGCAGGYCCGGCAGCAATACGCAGCCCGACGCCGCGCCCGCGCACTCCGGTAGCGACGGCGTGGTCTCCGACGGTGGGTGCAGCATCAGCAGTGCCGCGGGCTGATGGTCGGCGAAAAATCCGGGCGGAACCGCGGATTCACCGACGACCGGACCCTCGGCCATCACCAGGCCGACGGTGCCGGGCTCCGGCTTGTCGGGAAGTTCCTCGCGGACACCGAAAATCGTTGTGGTGGAGAGCAGGCCGGGCAGCGATGCCACCCGCACCGCGACGATGAGCAGTTGGGCCCACTCCTTGGTGGAATCCGGCCAGCGGCCCGACACCACGAAACCCTTGAGGGTGCCCCGCGAATGGAATGGGGCGATCTCCACCGCTCTACCGGCTCCGGTGTCCATGTGGCCTCCCGACAGTGCTTGCTGGTAACCGCCTCCGACACTGCTGTGGGTCGCTGTGCACAGGATGCGGTAGTCCGGCACTAGCACGCAAGAGGACACGAGTGCCAGAAACGCGGCGGAAACGACAAGCAAAGAGCCCCGCGTGCCGAAGCACGCGGGGCCCGAGACCTGAGAGACGAGAACTCAGCCGAAGATGAGTCCGCCGGTGTTCGCGGTGGCCTTGGCGTAGCGGTCCTGGACGTCGGCCCAGTTGACGACGTTCCAGAAGGCTTTGACGTAGTCGGCCTTGACGTTCTTGTATTGCAGGTAGAAGGCGTGCTCCCACATGTCGACCTGCAGCAGCGGGATGATGCCCAGGGGGACGTTGGCCTGCTGGTCGTAGAGCTGGAAGGTCAGCAGGCGCTGGCCCAGGCTGTCGTAGCCCAGTACGGCCCAGCCCGAGCCCTGCAGTCCGTTGGCTGCGGCGGTGAACTGGGCGCGGAACTTGTCGAAGGATCCGAACTGGTCGTCGATGGCGGCGGCCAGTTCGCCTTCGGGYTTGTCGCCGCCGTTGGGGGACAGGTTCTTCCACCAGATGCTGTGGTTGACGTGTCCGCCGAGGTGGAAGGCGAGGTTTTTCTCGTTGAGGAAGATGGCCGACTGGTCGTCGCCGGCGCGGGCTTCTTCGAGCTTGGCCAGGGCGTCGTTKAGGCCCTTGACGTAGGTGGCGTGGTGCTTGCTGTGGTGGATCTCGTTGATCTGCCCGGAAATGTGGGGCTCCAGCGCGCCATAGTCGTAATCGAGTTCTGGCAGTGTGTATTCAGCCACTGGGTTCCTTCCTAATCATGGATCGCGAGGGAGTTCGGCGTCGCGTTGATCGACAACAAGCTCGAGCTCAACCTTGGTCCATCCCCGCGTGCACCGCAAGGACCCGGGTTCCCGTCGGGGCCCCGTCGAAACCTCGAAGACGGTCAGAACAACACGATGGCTGCCAGGACTCCCAGCAGTACGAGCGCGATCACAGTGGCGCGGATGAGGGCAACGACCTGGTTGTTGGTGTACTGGTGCGAGGACTGCCAATCAGACGACGTCCCTGCTGAACCCGGACCAAGCGGGTGTGCTGCCATCACAAGCTCCTGACCTGCACGATCAAGCCATCCCCCAGTGAGATCTGTCACACGGTTTGTTGTGACGCCGATCATAGACCTTGTTACGCCCGCAGAAAAATCGGGTGCTCACCGCCGGGCCGCGATTCAATCTGGCCGATCCGAAATGCCGGCGGGCCGGCCCGACCCGCTCGCCGGTTTTGCTCAGGCCCCGTTCGGCCTGTTGATCAGACCCGTCCGCGGGCCGCAGTTATCCACAGGCACTGGACAGAAGTCCAGGGAAATCGATGGGGACGGGACACCACAGCCTGTGGATGAACCTGTGGAAACTGTGGATAGTGCAGGAATTGCTGTCGCRGCGCGGCACCCCGCGCCGCGGGGGAATCCGGTGCGTCGGGATGCCGTGCATGCCAGCATGGACGGCATGACCGACGATGTGACGCAGATCGAGGTCGGTGCGCTGCCGCTGACGTTCGACGATTCGGTGGTGCTGCTCGACGTGCGTGAGCCCGACGAATGGCAGCGCGGCCATGTGGCCGGCGCCCAGCACATCCCGCTGGGCGATGTCCCCGCCCGCATCGACGAGATCGACCGGGACGCCACCCTGTACGTCATCTGCCACGCCGGTGGGCGCTCCCAGCGGGTGGCGCAGTATCTGGCACGAAACGGCTTCGAACCGACCAACGTGACCGGCGGCATGCTGTCCTGGGCGCAGGCCGGGCGACCGGTGAGCACCGACGACGGCAGCGCGGGCACCGTCTGAGCGCGTCGTAGGCTGGTCGGGTGATCCAGGTCTGTGCCCAATGCGGGACGCGATGGAACGTGCGCGACCGCCAGCGGGTCTGGTGCCCGCGCTGCCGCGGCACGCTGCTCGCTCCAGGGTCGCCCGGAGCGCCGGGAACTTCGCCGCCCGACGCAGGCCGGCCCTCCGCGGGTCAGCCGGGCCGCGCCCCTGCGGGCTACCGCTGGATCGCGGTGCGTCCCGGTGCGCCACCGGCGCCGCGCCGCAAGCGCGCCCCATTGGGGCCGACCCCGCGCTACGCCTACATCCCGCGCTGGGGGCTCTACGAACGCTTCGATGACGACGGTGCCGGCGATCAGGTCGCTGCCGAGCGCACCGGCCCGTCGTCGGCCTCGGTGCGCCGCACGATTGTCATCACCCTGGCGCTGCTGGGTGCCGCGGCACTGCTGCACGTGATCCGGTACGCGCTGCTCCTGATCAATCGGACGGTGCTGCTCGATCCGATCGTCGCAGCCTTGGCGACCTGGCTTCCGGTGGCGGCGAGCGTGGCGGCGTTCTTCGCGGTGTTGGCCACCGCGTTGATACTGACCAACTGGCTGATCGCCCGGCGAGCGGCGGCGTACGCCCACGTGGGCAGCCCGGATCCTCGCTCACCCCGGGAGTTGTGGGTCGGCTGCCTGATCCCGTTCGTGAACCTGGTGATGGCCCCGGTCTTCGTGATCGAACTCGCCCGCGCCGAGAAGCGCTCAGGGCTGCGCATCGTCAGCTGGTGGATCACCTGGTTCTTCAGCTACCTACTGGCCACGGCGTCCATCGTGACCACGGTGCTGACGATCTTCTATGACGGCGCCCAGCGCATCGCCGACAACACCGTGATCACCACCATCGGTTACCTGATCGCACTGGCAACCCTGCTGTTGGTGCTGCAGGTGTACCAGGGCTTCGAGCGGCAGCCGGTCGACCGGCCCTCGCGGCGCTGGGTCATGGTCGCGGCCGGGCCGCCGCCGGCCCGACAAGAGGACGCCGCCGACGAATCCGTCGTTCCGGTTGAGGCCGAGGACCGGAACCCGGCAGCATAGCCATATGACCGCGGGGGACGCTGAGACTGCCGGACCGGCCATGACGGGTCACCCGTTCGTCGTCGCGCACCGGGGCGCTTCCGCCGACCGGCCCGAACACACCGTCGCGGCCTACGAACTCGCGCTGCAGGAGGGCGCCGACGGCGTCGAGTGTGATGTCCGGCTGACCCGCGACGGACACCTGGTCTGCGTGCACGACCGCCGGGTCGACCGGACATCGAACGGGTCGGGTCTGGTCTCGGAGATGACGCTCGCCCAGCTGCGCGAGCTGGACTTCGGTTCCTGGCACGCCGGCTGGCGGGASAGCGGAGCCACCGGCGACACCGGGCTGCTGACGCTGGACACCCTGCTGGCACTGGTACTGGACGCCAAGCGCCCGGTGAAGATCTTCATCGAGACCAAACATCCGGTGCGCTACGGCGCATTGGTGGAGAGCAAGGTGCTGGCGTTGCTGCACCGGTACGGCATCGCCGCCCCGGCGTCGGCGGATCTGGCCAGGGCGGTGGTGATGTCGTTCTCGGCGGCCGCGGTCTGGCGGATCCGGCGGGCGGCGCCGATGCTGCCGACCGTGCTGCTCGGTGAGACCTCGCGTTACCTGGGCGGTGGCGCCGCGACCACGGTCGGGGCGACCGCGGTGGGCCCGTCCATCGCCACCTTGCGCGAGCATCCCGAACTGGTCGACCGCGCCGCCGCGCAGGGCCGGGCGCTGTACTGCTGGACCGTCGACCATTACGAGGATGTCCGGTACTGCCGGGATGTCGGGGTGGCGTGGGTGGCCACCAATCATCCCGGCCGCACCAAGGACTGGTTGGAGAACGGGCTCACCGGAGCCGGTCTCGACTGATAAGGGCTTAAAAGATCAGAGGTTGCCGCCGGCGGCCTTCGGTGCGGTCGGATCGGCGCTCGCCACGGAGAGCTCACGGGCCACGAAGTCCTCGAGGTGGAACAGGTTCGCACCTGCCCGCTCCGAGATGCGCACCAGCGTGGTGATGGTCGCGACCTCTTCGACCTGCTCCTTGAGGAACCACTGCATGAACTGCTCGCCCAGGTAGTCGCCCTCTTCGCGGGCCACACTGGCCAGCCGGGTGACCTGCTCGGTGACGGTGCGCTCCTGATCGAGAGACAGCCGCAGCGCCTGCGCCGGGGTGTCGAACTGGTTCTGCACCGCATCGAGGCCAGGGATCTCGACGTCGATGTCACGGTCGAGCAGATACTGCACCAGCATCATGGCGTGGTTGCGTTCCTCGACGGCCTGCGCGTAGAAGTGCTTGGCCAGTTGCGGCAGGTCCGCGCCGTCGAAATAGACGGCAATGGCGACGTACTGCTGCGACGCGGTGAACTCGCTACGAATTTGCTCGCGGAGCAGGGTGTCGAATTTGGAGTCGTGGGTGTGTACATCACTCATGTCGACCACGATAGGCCAGGTCAGACGGCGTGTCATCCAAGGTCACCCTTAATCAGGTAAGCCATTCCTAACCGGTGTGATCGCCATTACATGAGGTCCAAATTGTTTGCTGAGCGTCGTCCAGGGCGAGCAATGTCGGTCAGGGGCCATCGGTGTTCACCACGTCGGCCGGGACGGGTGTGTCCTGGGCCAGCGCACCGAACAGGCGGCCGGCGGCTTCGCTGTCCCACACCACGATCGATCCCACATCGCTGGTGGTGTACTCGGCGATCGGCACCGTCGTCGCGGTCGGGTTGTCCTGCAGGGCCCAGGCCAGCCGGGCCAGGTCCCAGACGTGGCCGCCCTGGTCGACGGTGACCGCGCCGGTGGCGGCGGTGGCCATCGGGTACCAGCGCAGCGGGTTGAGCAGCACGGACGGGCTGATCGCCCGGGTGAGCAGGGCGGACATGAAGGCCCGCTGGTTGGTCATCCGGTCCAGGTCGGCGCGGGCGGTGGCACGCGAGCGGACGAAGCCGAGCGCATTGCGGCCGTCCAGTTCCTGGCAGCCGGCGGGCAGATCGATACCGGCGAGCGGGTCGCTGATCGGTTCGGCGGGACACATCGTCACCCCGCCCACCGCGTCGACCAGCGCGGCGAAACCCCCGAAGCCGACCTCCGCATAGTGGTCGAGCCGGATCCCGGTCGCCTGCTCGACGGTCTGCACCAGCAGTGGGGCGCCGCCGAAGGCGTATGCCGCGTTGATCTTGTCCTCGCCGTAGCCCGGTATCGGGACGTAGGAGTCGCGCGGCAACGACACCAGCGTCGGCGGCGTGCCGGATAACAACCCGCCGATGTGCAGCAGCAGCAGGGTGTCGGTGCGCCCGTTGCCGGTGTCACCGCCGGTGGCCAGCGCGCCCTGCTCGTCGACCGACAGGCCCTGCCTGCTGTCGGAGCCCACCAGCAGCCAGGTGGTGCCGCGGCCGGCCGGGGGCCGTTCCGGGTAGTCGGCGAGCACGGGCGCGCGCTGCAGTGTCGAGTCGAGCCAGAACGCCCCGGCGACTCCGCCGCAGAGCAGCAGGAGTACCGCCGCGAGCAGTATCGAGAACCATCGGCGCAGGCGACGCGGTCTCTTGGTCGACGCCCTGGGCGGAGGTGGCGCAGGTGCCGGCGCCACCGGGCGCCGAGGCGGTGGCGGGGGTTGCCGGGGTGGGGGGC
>NZ_JBFUKN010000143.1:0-9032 GCF_056400845.1 Mycobacterium sp. P4_H6
GGCCTTCTCGGCCACCTGCGAGGGCGTCGACTGAATCATCAACGTCGTCACGACCTTGGCCCGGTCCTCCTCGGACAACGGCACCCGGCTGTTGACGTGGGCGACTCCTTTGCCGACGGCGTCGACGAACTCGATACCGACCCCACCGAGGCGCTGGGCCCGGGTCAACGCCGGCAGCGCGTGTGCCGCGCGCCCCACCCGCGTGGCCCGGTACGCCGCGCCGGGCGCCACACCACAACTCATGAGCAGATCAGCTCCCGAGCGAAGATGCTTACGTGCCGGGATCCCAAGCCGCTCGGTGGCCGCAACCGCCTGGGCGATCACATGATCCAAAAGATTGCGTGCGGTGACCGCGGCCACCAGCACCGCCAGCAGGGGCTGCTCATCGAGCACCCGCCGCGGGCAATCCAGCAGATGAAACAGTCTGCGCTCGCCATCTTCACCCGGAGGCGCAACAGCAAGGTCATCGATCAACGCATCGACAAACGTGTCGAGATGGGTGGCGTCCATATGGATACCGGCTTTCGCAGAAGGCGCCCAACGGGCACGATCAGGCAATACGGTCCGACCAGTCCCGCGGGACCATCGAACCAATCGGCGACCGGAGTCGCGGTCTGCAGCTCACCGAGTCATGATGGGAGCTACGTCGCATTCGAACTTGTGTTCGATACTACGCCGCCCCGCAGCCCGGCGCAAGGGTCATCCACAAGGCCATCGGTGACAGTTCCGGGAGCCGCGACGCCGATTAAAGTAGTTGCATCGCATCATCTTTCACGCGACAACTAACCGGTACTGGACAGATCCATATCCGGCAGACAGATGCGTGCCAGTTCATCCAGTGGGATCCCCAGCACCGTGGCGAGCGCCGCGACGGTGGTGAACGCCGGCGTGGCCAGGCGCCCGGTCTCGATCTTGCGCAGCGTCTCCGGTGAGATCGACGCAGCGTGCGCCACCTCGGCGGGCTTGCGGTCGCCCCGACATTCCCGCAGGAACGCGCCCAGGCGCTGACCGGCGGCACGCTGTTGCGGAGTCAAGGGTGATCGAACCATGCGACGAGAATACGCCATGCCGGTATGAAAATACCGAGATCTCCGCTAGGCTGGTATTTCTATACCGCTCGTTGAACAGGATTGTGCATGCTGGAATTGAAGACGCCCCATGAGGTCGAGGCGATGCGCACCACGGGTGCCTTCATCGCCGAACTGCTGGAGGACCTGCACTCCCGGGCCGCGGTAGGGGTCAATCTGCTGGACCTCGAATACCGGGCCCGCCAGTTGATCGAGGACCGTGGCGCGGTGTCCTGCTATTGGGATTACGCGCCGTCCTTCGGCCGCGGGCCGTTCCGCAATGTCATCTGCCTATCGGTCAATGACGCGGTGCTGCACGGCCTTCCGCATGACTACGTGCTGCGCGACGGTGACCTGCTGAGCATGGACATCGCAGTGTCGATCGACGGCTGGGTGGCCGATTCGGCGCGCAGTCTGATCGTCGGCACCCCCCGCCCCGAAGACCAACGGGTCATCGAGGCCACCGAACGCGCACTGGATGCCGCCATTGCCGCCGCCCTTCCAGGCGGTCGGCTCGGCGACATCTCCGCGGCCATCAGTGCGGTCGCCGATGAATACCGCTACCCCGTCAACACCGAATTCGGCGGGCACGGCCTGGGCCGCACCATGCACGAAGACCCGCATGTCTCCAACCGGGGACGTGCCGGTCGCGGGCTGGTGCTGCGACCCGGCCTGACGCTTGCGCTGGAACCCTGGTTCGCCCAGGGCACCAGCAAGATCGTCTACGACCGAGACGGGTGGACTCTCCGATCGGCCGACGGATCGCGCACCGCCCACTCCGAACACACCATCGCCGTCACCGACGGGTCACCCCTCGTGTTGACCCGCCGGGCGGCCTGATCCCCTACAGGTGCGGGGCTTCCTTGATCTTCGACTCCGGCGTACCCGCCGTCTGACACCAGGTCTGCACGGCCAGCCGGGTCCCGGTGACCTCCAACTGCGCTGCGTCGGTGCCCTTTTCGTCCTTGAGCATCTTGGCCACAGCTTCGTTCTGCGTCTTCTCGTCCTGGCCGATGAAGTCCTCGCACTTGGTGTCACCACCGGTGACCGACGGCGAGCACCCGACCAGCATGGCCCCGACGGCCATTCCCGCTAGCAACACACTTGCCGAACGCTTCACTGTGCTCTCCAACCTCGTGCGTCCCGTACGCATCGTCGCAACGTTTGTACCCGACGAAGGACCCGTCGAAACCTGCCGGTGGTCCCCGTCACGGCCGCGCCTAAAGTCTCATGCGTGACCACTGCGAACCCGTTCGACCCGTCCCTCTGGCAGCCCGTCGCCGGCTTCGAGCTGACCGACATCACCTACCACCGGCACGTCGTCGACGGGGTGCGCCGGCCCACCGTCCGGATCGCCTTCGACCGGCCCGACGTGCGCAATGCGTTCCGACCGCACACCGTGGACGAGCTCTACCGGGTGCTCGACCATGCCCGGATGTCCCCCGACGTCGGCGTCATCCTGCTGACCGGCAACGGCCCATCGACCAAGGACGGCGGGTGGGCGTTCTGCTCCGGCGGTGACCAGCGCATCCGCGGCCGCACCGGCTACCAGTACGCCGAGGGCGAGACCGCCGAGACCGTGGACCCGGCCCGGGCCGGCCGACTACACATCCTGGAGGTGCAGCGCCTCATCCGGTTCATGCCCAAGGTGGTCATCTGCCTGGTCAACGGCTGGGCGGCCGGCGGCGGGCACAGCCTGCACGTGACCTGCGATCTGACCCTGGCCAGCCGCGAGCACGCCCGGTTCAAGCAGACCGACGCCGACGTCGGCAGCTTCGACGGCGGCTTCGGCAGCGCCTATTTGGCACGGCAGACCGGCCAGAAGTTCGCCCGCGAGATCTTCTTCCTCGGCCGGGCCTACGACGCGCAGACCATGTACCAGATGGGCGCGGTGAACGACGTCGTCGACCATGCGGAGCTGGAGACCGTTGGATTGGAATGGGCCGACGAGATCAACGGCAAGTCCCCACAGGCCATCCGGATGCTCAAGTTCGGCTTCAACCTGATCGACGACGGCCTGGTTGGCCAGCAGGTATTCGCCGGTGAGGCAACGCGTTTGGCGTACATGACCGATGAAGCCGTGGAGGGCCGTGACGCGTTCCTGGAGAAGCGCGACCCGGACTGGAGCGGTTTCCCCCGCTACTTCTGAGCGATCTCGGGCGGGTGAGCGAGCGCCGACGCGCCCAAACCTAGACTGTCGCGGTGAGTAAGAACCCTTTGCGCCGGCTGTCCGACGCCGTGCTGCTGACCAGCATGCGACCACCGCTGACCGAATACCTGGGCCGCGGCCCCGAGGTCGAGCTGCGCGGTAAGCGCGTCCTGATCACCGGGGCGTCCTCCGGTATCGGCGAGGCCTCGGCGGTGAAGCTGGCCAAACTGGGCGCCAGCGTCATCGTGGTGGCGCGCCGGGAGGATCTGCTCGGCGCGGTGGCCGACCGGATCCGGGACAACGGCGGTATCGCGGAGGCCGTCACCGCCGACCTGTCCGATCTGGACGCCGTCGACGCGCTGGCCGCCCGCGTGCTGGAAAGCCATGGCGGGGTGGACATCCTGGTCAACAACGCCGGCCGCTCGATCCGGCGGCCGCTGATCGAATCGCTGGAACGCTGGCATGACATCGAGCGCACCATGGCGCTGAACTACTACGCGCCGCTGCGCCTGATGCGCGCCCTGGTGCCGGGCATGATCGCCCGCGGCGACGGGCACGTCATCAACGTGTCCACCTGGGGTGTGATGAACGAATCCTCCCCGCTGTTCGGCGCATACCAGGCATCCAAGGCCGCGCTGACCGCCGCCAGCCGGGTGGCGGAGACCGAATGGTCGGGCAAGGGTGTGCACTCCACCACGCTGTACTACCCGCTGGTGAAGACCCCGATGATCGAGCCGACCAAGGAGTTCGTGGCGATGCCGGGTCTGTCCGCCGAGGAGGCCGCCGACTGGATGGTGACCGCGGCCCGCACCCGCCCGGTGCGCATCGCGCCGCGGATGGCGGTGACCGCCAAGGCGCTGGACAGCGTGGCGCCCGGGCTGTTGGGCGCGATCATGAAGCGCGGCGTGGTGGAGCCCTCGTAAATTTCACGGCACGGCACATACCATCAGCACTCATGCTGAGCCTGGACTGGATCCGGCAGCGGGACCCCGAGTACGACGCGCTGCGCCGCGCCGTCCGGGCGGCCATCGTCCTTCCCATCGCGGCGGCGGTCAGCTTCCTGCTCGCCGGCGGCACCCAGGCGCCGATGTTCGCCATCTTCGGTTCGGTGGCGTTGCTGATCATCGCCGACTTTCCCGGCAACCGGTCCGCGCGCGCCCTGGCGTATGCCGGACTGGGTTTCAACGGCGCGGTGCTGATCAGCGTCGGAACCCTGGTTGCGCCGTACCCGTGGCTCAGCGTCGGGCTGATGTTCGTACTCGGCGTGACGGTGATGTTCGCCGGGGTGCTCAGCGAGACCGTCGCCGCCGGGCARCGCGCCACCTTGCTGACCTTCGTGCTGCCTGCGTGCACACCACCCGGCCCGATCACCGAACGCCTGTCCGGATGGCTCATCGCACTGGCCGTGTGCGTGCCCGCGGCGCTGTTCCTGCTCCCGCCGCGGCATGACGACGATCTGCGCCGCCACGCGGCCAGCGTGTGCCGCGCACTCACCGATTGCCTGGAGGGCGTCGCGTCGACCAAGGACGTGACCCGGGCGATGAACGCGCTGTGGGCCAACTTCGTCAACGCCGACTTCCGACCGGTCGCCCTGACCGCGGGCAGCCGGGCCCTGGTCCGCGTCGTCGACGACCTCGGCTGGCTGTCCGACCGGATCACCGACCGGACCGGCGCCGCACTCGGCGACATGAAACCACCCATCGTCGCCGTGCTGCGCGACTGCGCGGCGGTGCTCACCATCTCCGAACCGCGACTGCGCGCCGCCCGGGGCGCCGAGCTCAACACCGCGCTGACCGATCTGCGCGCGATCGCCCAGGGCCGCTATCGCGAGGACATCGAGCAGATCCTCGCGGTGCCCGATGACGACACCGCCGTCGAGGTCGGCCGGATGCTGTTGGGACGCCGCACCTTCTCGGCCACCGTCGGGGTCACCGGACGCATCATTCGCAACGCCGCGCTGGCCGATGCCCGGCCGGTCTGGGCGCGGGTGCTCGGGCGTGGGCTGCCCGAGACCGGCACCGCGGACTGGGTGATGCCCGAGACCACGGCCGTCGCGGCCATCACCAAGGGCTTCCTGGCCACCCGGGCACTGGTGCTGCGCAACAGCCTGCGCACCGGGCTGGGCCTGGCGCTGGCCGTCGCGGTCACCCACGTGTTCCCGGTGGAGCACGGGTTCTGGGTGGTCCTGGGCGCCCTGTCGGTGTTGCGCAGCAGTGCGCTCACCACCGGCACCCGGGTGCTGCGCGCGGTGGCCGGTACCGCACTCGGTTTCGGGCTGGGCGTCGCCGTGATCGAACTGGTCGGCGTCGACCCGGTGGTCATGTGGCTGCTGCTGCCGGTGGTCGCCTTCGGCTCGGCCTTCGTCCCCGAGGTGGCGTCGTTCATCGCCGGACAGGCGGCGTTCACGATGATGGTGCTGATCATCTTCAACCTCATCCAGCCCTCGGGTTGGGCGGTGGGGCTCATCCGCGTCGAGGATGTCGTGGTGGGTGCGCTCGTCGGCGTCGCCGTCTCGGTGTTGTTGTGGCCCCGAGGAGCATCGGCGCCGACGGCCAGAGCGGTGGACCACGCCCATGCAGCCGGCGTGGCGTTGCTGCGGGCCGCGGTGCGCCGCGTCATCCGCGGATCGTCCGAGGCCACCGACGGCCAGGTGTTCACGCTCAGCCGCAGCGCGCTGGAGGCCAGCCGGAGCCTCGATGATGCGGTGCGGCAATATCTTTCGGAGAACGGCGGCCACAATGACGTCCGGGCGCCGATCGTCCGGGCGGCCAACCGCGCGGTGCGGCTGCGGGCCGCCGCCGAGCTGGTGGCCGATGTGGTGCCGCCGCCGCTCGGGGTGTACCCGCGGGCGCGCGAGCTGCTGGAAGTGCACACCGAAGTCGTGTGCGCGCAGGATGCGTCGGGACCGCCGATCAGTGACGACTTCGTGCTGGCGCTGCGCGCCGAGGCCGGGGACAACCCGCTCTCGGTGTCCGCGGCGCTGCCGCTGCTCACCGTCGCGGCCCACCTCGGCGAACTCGAATTGCTGTACCCAGGTGGTTGACTCCAGCGAGCGTGCGCGGACTCCGGAAGACGGCGGCGTGTTGGCCCGCAGACACGCACGCTCGCGGGAGTTGAGTCAGGGGCGGGTGATGGTGCGCGGCGGAAGTCCCAGCGAGCGCACATGCTCGGCAATGGCACCGAGGCTGGTGGTCCACACATCGGTGTGCTCGACGACGTAGCGCATCAGGTCACCGAGTTCGACGGCGCGGGACGCCCGCCCGCTCAGGAACGGGTGGTTGGTCAGCACCCAGCAGGCGCCCGCGTTGCGCAGCGCGTCGAACTCCAGCTGCCACAGTTCGCGCGCCTTGCGCGGGCTCTCGATCAACCCGCTGCCGGCGATGTCGGGCAGATAGCAGTACTGCTCCCAGTCGTCGAGCGCCCACTGGATCGGGATTTCCACCAGTGACCGCGATCCGACCTCGAGCTCATACGGAATGTCGGCGTCCATCAGGCTGGAGTCGTAGAGGAAGCCGCGTTCGGCGAGCAATCCCGGTGTGCGCCAAGACAGATCCCACATCGGCGCGCGGTATCCCGCCGGGCGTACGCCGGCGACCTCGGCCAGCGCCTCCAGGCCCCGGTCGAGGGCCTCGATCTCCTCGTCCAGCGTCAGCGCGGTGGGCTGCTCGTGCAGATAGCCGTGGTGGGCGATCTCATGACCGGCGGCCACAATGGAGCGCACCGCCGCGGGATAGCGGTGTGCAGTGTGGCCGGGAACGAAGAACGTGGACGGAATCTGGTGCTTGTCGAGCAAATCCAGGATGCGCGGGATGCCCACCAACGGCCCGTAGGCCTGATGGCTCATCACACTCATCCGGGCGCCGGCCGCCTCATTGCCCCACAGCACCGCCGACTCGGCATCCACATCGAAGGTGAACGACGCCGCCGCAACTTTGCCTTCCGGCCAACGGAATTCCCCGTCGCTTCGCTCGCCCCGACGAAATTCAGACATTGTCGGCCATCAGGGTGATCAGTTCATAGCCCAGGTTGGCCGCGGCCACCGCGGTCACCTCACCGCTGTCATAGGCGGGAGCGACCTCGACGACGTCGGCGCCGACGATGTGCAGACCACGCATGGCGCGCAGGATGGCCACCAGCTCCCGGCTGGTCATCCCGCCGATCTCCGGGGTGCCGGTGCCGGGGGCGAACGCCGGGTCCAGCACATCGATGTCGACGGACACGTACACCGGGTGCTCCCCCACCCGCTCCCGGATCCGTTGCACCACACCGTCGACGCCGATGCGGTCGATATCGCGGCAGTGCACCACCGTGAAGCCGAGAGATTCGTCGTCGAGCAGATCGGCCCGGTCATACAGCGATCCGCGGATCCCGATGTGTGCGGAGCGGTCCTTGACCAGCAGACCCTGCTCGGCGGCCCGGCGGAACGGGGTGCCGTGGGTGCACGGCGCGCCGAAATAGGTGTCCCAGGTGTCCAGGTGCGCGTCGAAATGCACCAGCGCCACCGGACCGTGCACCCGGTTGATCGCCTGCAGCGCGGGCAGCGCGATGGTGTGGTCACCACCGAAGATCATCACCCGCTGCTCGGGCGTATTCAGCAGTCCGGCAATGCCTTCCCGCACCTGGTCGACCGCGGCCTCGATATCGAACGGGTTGGCCGCGATATCGCCGGCGTCGACCACCTGTGCTTGGGCGAAGGGGCTGACGTCCAGCGCCGGGTGGTACGGCTTGAGCAGCCGGGACACCTGGCGGATCGCGGCAGGACCGAACCGGGCCCCCGGCCGGTAGGTGACGCCACTGTCGAACGGCACCCCGACCACCGCGATGTCGTAGCGGTCGACCTCGTGGCGCTGAGGCAGCCGCGCGAAGGTCGCCAGACCGGCGTAGCGGGGCACCTCCATCGCGTTGACCTGGCCGACGTTCCCCGACGCCGATCGCACATAAGGCTGGCTTGGCACCTGCTGTTCTCCTGTCATGCTCTGGTCCTGGTGGATCCGCCGTTGCAGGCGATGACCTGCCCGACAATGGCGGYCACCTCGAAATCGGCCAAAAGTTCCACGGCGGCGGCGATCTCATCGGGCCGCCCGATCCGGCCGAGTGGGATCGCCTCGGCGTAGCGGGCGTGCATGGTGGCCAGATCGATTCCGGCGGCGTCGGCGTCGACCTGCAGTTGCGGGGTGTCGGTCACCCCGGGCGCCACCGCGTTGACGATGATGCCCTCGGGTGCGAGTTCGCGGCCCAGCGCTTTGACCAGAGCGATCAGTCCGGCCTTGGCGGCGGCGTACGCGGTGGCCTCGGGCCAGCCGGTGACACCCCATTCGCTGGCGATCACCACGATTCGGCCTTCGCCACCCCGGCGCATATGCGGCAGCACCGCCTGCACCAGGTGGAAGGTGCCACCCAGATTGGTGTCGACGATCCGCCACCAGTCCTGCTCATCGTGTTCGAGCAGCGGCGCCATCGTCATGTAGGCGTGGTTGGCGACCAGCACATCGAGTCCGCCGGTGGCCTCGGCCACCGTGTCGGCGATCCGCACGCATTCGTCCGGGTCGGCGACGTCACCGGCAACGGCCAGGCCACCGATCTCGGCGGCCAGCGCGTCCAGATCGGCGCCACCTCGAACGTCGTTGACCGCCACCGTCGCTCCGGCCGCGGCCAGCCGGCGGGCGTGAGCGGCACCCATCCCCTGCGCGGCGCCGGTCACCAGCACCACCCGGCCGTCCAGCGCCGTCATATCACCGCTCCCGAGTTGACATTGACGACATCGCCGACGCTGAATGTCGCGTCGCAGACCAGGTATTCGACACAGCGTGCCACCT
>NZ_JBFUKN010000144.1:0-8970 GCF_056400845.1 Mycobacterium sp. P4_H6
TACCCGTCGTCAACTGACCCTTCGAACTACGGGTACGCGAGTTTCGCCAACTTGAGGGGATCCGCAGACGACGCTGTTGCGTCCAACAAGACATGGCCATTCCCATCCGCGGCGCCGATGTGCTGGCAGACGGATCGCTGACTGTGGGGCAACTGCGTCACCGCTTCGCCCCGGTGTTCCGCGGGATCTACCTTCCGAAGGGCCACCGGCCGACCCTGCTCGACAGGATTGTTGCTGCCAGGCTGGCCGTGCCGCACGCCGTGATCGCGGGCACCGCGGCATCGGCGCTGCACGGGGCGAAGTGGGTGGATGACGACGTGACCATCGACCTGATCGGACGTTGCCGGCCGCAGCCCGGGCTGAAGGGGCGGGAGGAAACACTGCGCGTGGGTGAGGCGATGACTGTGCGCGGAATCCCGGTGACTACCCCCGCCCGCACAGCATTCGATCTCGGCCGGCGACTCACCCGGATCCCGGCCATCAAGCGGATGGACGCGCTGATGAATGCGTCACCGTTTGCGGTCGAAGACGTCCTGCTGTTGACCAAGGTGCACCCGCGTGCGCGCGGTCTGGTCAACCTTCGAGAAGTTCTGCCTCATGTCGATGGAGGCGCTGAGTCTCCCCAGGAGAGCTGGCTGCGCATGCTTTTCGTCGACGCCGGATTGCCCAGGCCGACAACGCAGTTCGTCGTGTGCGCGGCCGACGGGCGGTACATCAAGCGGCTCGACATGGTCTGGGAGGAATACAAAGTCGGCGCCGAGTACGACGGGGAACAGCATCTGACCGACCGCACGGTGTATGCCCGCGATGTGTGGGTCGGTCGGGAACTGCAGAGGATGCGATGGCACCTCATGAGAGCGGTCAAGGAAGACCGCGGCGACGATCTCGTCGCGCACGCCCGCGCGGTGTTGCTCGCCCGCGGATGGGATGGCCGTCCGTAGCGGCGAAACTCGCGTACCCGTTGCTCCGCATGCCGCGACAGCGACGGGTACGCGAGTTTCGCCCCAAAAAGTCTAGGAAACGGCCTCCTTGCCCCACGGCGTCAGCCACTCCGTCGCCGGCCAGTCCTCGATACCGGCCAGCAGTTCGTACAGCGTCGCGCCGTCGATGCTCTCCCGGATGATGTCGCCCTGACCGGCGTGCCGGGCCAGCTCCTCGATCATGTGGAAGATCACCCAGCGCACCGACCACGCCGCCACGTCCTTCGGGAACCACGGCACATGCTGCGGAATCGGCACGGCCGCAGACAGATCCGAGGTCTCGATGAGACGGATGGTCTCGGCGTTCTGCGCCTCGAACTTCTCCAGGATCTGCGCCAGCGTCTCGTCCTCACGCATCACGAACTCGTCCTGATAGTCGGCGGCCTGCTCCTCCATCGGACGCTTGTCGCCCTCGGTCATGTCCGGCGCAGCCGCGACACGCTCCATCCAGCCGGCCTGACAATTGGTGACGTGCTTGATCAGACCGCCGATCGATAACGAGCTGACCGACGGCGCCGAGCGCGCCTGCTCATCGGTGAGCCCGAACGCGATCGCGTGAAAGGCGTACTGCTGGGCGGCGACGTACTCCTTGAGGCCGGCGCGCTCATCAGCGATCGGAGGGGGCATTGCGGACATATCAGTTCTCCTTCATGTGGGTGTAGAGATCTCGGAGCAAAGCGATTTCGGCGCCGTGGTGGATGACCTCACGGTTGATGTGCAGCACCAGCACGGACATCGGCTCGTCGGCGTACGGGCCCTCGGCCGGTCCGCACGGGCGGTTCAGATCGTCGTCGGACAGCGCACGCACCCCGGCCGTCCACCTTTCGTATTCGGTGTCCAGCTGTGCCAGCGCGGTCGCGGCGTCGGTGGCATAGGGCCAGCTCTGGTAGTCCGCGGCCGGGCCGCCGAAATGCGAGTGGTTGCGCATCGCGAAGACGCCGATGATCACGTGGGCCAGTCGCCAGGCGATGGTGGTGAACGGTGTGGGCGTGGGTTCGGGGTAGACGAAGTCGACGCCACCGTCGGGATGCACGGTCCAGCAGTCCGGCACCGGCTGCCAGAAGTACTCGTCATCGGTAAGACCGTCCAGCCGGGGCCGCAGCTGGTGGGACCAGTGGAATTCCAGTTGGTCGGCGAGTAGGTCGGTGTTCATGTCTTCACTCTGACAGCCATAGAGGACAGGTTCTGTCCTATAAGTGCGGCAGTATCGAGATATGTCAGAAACGACCGCCCGGGTGCTGCACCTCCTCGGATTGCTGCAATCCCGGCGGGTATGGACCTCCGAGGAACTTGCCGAGCGCCTGGCCGTCACCACCCGCAGCGTCCGCCGCGATGTCGAACGCCTGCGTGACCTCGGGTATCCGGTGCACGCCAGCACGGGCCACGGCGGCGGCTACCAGCTGGGCGCCGGCGCGGCGCTGCCCCCACTGCTGCTGGACCCGGAGGAGGCCGTCGCGATGGCGGTCTGTCTGCGGCTGGCCGCCGGCGGCAGCGTCGCCGGGGTGGGCGAGTCGGCGTTGCGCGCACTGTCGAAACTGGACCAGGTGATGCCGGCGCGGCTGCGCTCCCAGGTCGCCGCCGTGCACGAGACCACGGTGACGCTGACCCCGACCAGCAGGGACGTGCCGGTGGACCCCGAGGTGCTGATGACGCTGGCGCGGGCCTGCCGCGACCATGAGCACGTCAACACCGGCTACACCGACATCCGCGGCAACGTCACCGCGCGCCGGCTGGAGCCCTATCAGCTGGTGACCACCGGCCGTCGCTGGTACCTGCTGTCCTATGACCGTGACAAGCAGGATTGGCGCAGCTTGCGCCTGGACCGGATGGCCGACGTCCGGGCGCTGGGCAGCATCTTCACACCCCGGGAGGCTCCGGACGCGGCGCAGTACGTGCAGCGCGCCATCACCAGCTCGCCGTACCGGTATGTGGCTAGGGTGCGCTACTACGCCGCCCACGATGTTGTGGCGCAGACTTTCTCGTCGGCCTCGGTGCAGATCGAGGCGGACGGGCCAGACACCTGCATCCTCACCACCGGCGCCGACGACCCCGATGTGATGGCGCTCTACCTGGCCATGCCGGGCTGCGAGTTCGAGGTGCTCGAACCGGTCGAGGTGGCCGACGCGGTGCGAACCGCCGCCGAACGGCTCCGGAGGGCGGGCGCCCGATGACTGGCGAAACTCGCGTACCCGTCGCTGTAGAGCACCCGCGGACGGCGGGTACGCGAGTTTCGCCGAGAACTGCGGGCGCCCGAACGTAGGGTGCCAGGATGCGCGTCACGGGAGCGGAGTCGACGGACCTGTTCGTCGGGTCACCGGACGCACCGGTGCAACTGGTCCGTATCAGCTACGCCGATTGCGCGGCGCCCACCCCGGTGCGGGTGACGGGCACCGGCATCGAGGGCGAGGCCGTTGCGCAGCCGGACGCGACCACGGTCGAAGTGCCGATGAGCGTCACCGATCCCGAGCCTGGCCGCCGGCGCGAGGCCAGCATCGGCAATACGGCCTTCACGTTCACCGACGCCGAACCCGGCTGGACGATGTACATGATCAGCCACTTCCATTACGACCCGGTGTGGTGGAACACCCAGGCCGCCTACACCAGCGTCTGGACCGAGGACCCGCCCGGCGCCTGCCGCCAGACCAACGCGTTCGAACTCGTCACCGCCCACCTGGAAATGGCGCGCCGCGACCCCGACTACAAGTTCGTGCTCGCCGAGGTCGACTACCTCAAACCGTTCTGGGACACCCACCCCGAGGAACGCACCGACCTGCGCCGGCTGATCGGCGAGGGCCGCGTCGAGATCATGGGCGGCACCTACAACGAGCCCAACACCAACCTCACCAGTCCCGAGACTGCGATCCGGAACTTCGTGCACGGCATCGGTTTTCAGCGTGATGTACTGGGCGGCGACCCGGCCACCGCCTGGCAGCTCGACGTGTTCGGGCACGACCCGCAGTTCCCGGGGATGGCCGCGGACGCCGGGCTGACCTCCAGCTCGTGGGCGCGCGGGCCGCACCACCAGTGGGGCCCGATGGCCGGTGACGGTGACCCCACCCGGATGCAGTTCGCCAGCGAGTTCGAGTGGACGGCACCGTCGGGGCGCGGACTGCTGACGCACTACATGCCCGCGCACTACGCGGGTGGCTGGTGGATGGATTCGGCGGCCTCGCTGGCCGACGCGGAAGCCCAGACCTACAAGCTGTTCGCCGGGCTGAAGCAGGTGGCGCTGACCCGCAACGTGCTGCTGCCCGTCGGTACCGACTACACCCCACCCAACAAGTGGGTCACCGACATTCACCGCGACTGGAACAGCCGCTACACCTGGCCCCGGTTCGTCTGCGCGCTGCCCAAGGAGTTCTTCGCCGCGGTGCGCACCGAACTGGACACCCGCGGCGCGCGGGCGTCGGTACAGACCCGGGACATGAACCCGATCTACACTGGCAAGGACGTCTCCTACATCGACACCAAGCAGGCCAACCGGGCCGCCGAGAACGCGGTGCTGGAAGCCGAACGGTTCGCCGTGTTCGCCGGATTGCTCGGCGGCGCAACCTATCCGCAGGCGGCGCTGGCCAAGGCCTGGGTGCAGCTGGCCTACGGCGCCCACCACGACGCCATCACCGGCTCGGAATCCGATCAGGTGTACCTCGACCTGCTCACCGGCTGGCGGGACGCCTGGGAGATCGGCCGCACCGCCCGCGACAACGCGCTGCGACTGCTCACCGGAGCCGTCGATTCCGCTGTCGTGGTGTGGAATCCGTTGGCGCACGGCCGCACCGACCTGGTGACCGCGCACCTGGACGAACCGTTCTCGGGGGTGGTCCGCGACATGAACGGGCGGGCCCTGCCCACGCTGATCGAGGACCACACCGTCACCTGGCGGGTCGACGACATCGGCTCGCTGGGCTGGCAGGGCTACCAGTGGGACGACGATATCGACGGGTCACGCTGGCAGCAGATGGACGGTGCCACCGTCGCCAACGCGCACTACACGCTGACCGTCGACCCGGCCCGCGGCGGTGGGGTGAGCTCACTGGTCGCCGATGGCCGCGAACTGATCGCCGACGGGCGGGTCGGCAACGAACTGGCCGTCTACGACGAGTATCCGGCGCACCCGCAGGCCGGCGAGGGGCCATGGCATCTGCTGCCCAAGGGGCCGGTGATCGGCTCGTCGGAATTCCCCGCGACGGTGCAGGCCTATCGCAGCGCGCTGGGGGAGCGGCTGGTCATCTCCGGTCAGATCGCCGGCGAACTGCGCTACACCCAGACCGTGACCCTGTGGGACGGTATCGACCGCGTCGAATGCCGCACCACCATCGACGAATTCACCGGTACCGACAAACTGCTGCGGCTGCGTTGGCCGTGTCCGGTCCCCGGTGCCATGCCGGTCAGCGAGGTCGGTGACGCCGTCATCGGCCGCGGCTTCGGGCTGCTGCACCACCACGGGGCCCCGGATGCGGTGGACTCCGCGGAGCACCCGTACACCCTGGACAACCCGGCCTACGGCTGGTTCGGACTGTCCTCGATGCTGCGGATACGGATCGGTGCCGGGGTGCGCGCGGTCTCGGTCGCCGAGGTGGTCACCCCCGACGCATCGTTCGACGAGCGCGCGCTGATGGTGGCGCTGGTGCGCGCCGGGGTCACCGCCACCTGCAGTGTCGCCGGACACCCGCGCTACGGCGACCTCGCGGTGGATTCGAACCTGCCCGATGCGCGCATCGTCATCGGCCACCCGGACGAGAACGCTTTCGCCGCAGCGGTATTGGACAGCGCGCCCGACTACCGTGCCGAGCTGGACCGCCAGGTCGGCGTCACCGGGGCCGCGCGGGTATGGGTGCCCGCGCAGGCCGCACTGGCCCAGGAATGGGTGCCCGGCGCCGACCTCAAGGGGGCCCGGGCGCTGCCGGTGCTCATCGTCGTCGGCGGTGTCGAGGCACTCATCGACGAGATCGGCGACGCGGAGATCTCGGTGCATCAGCATCCCGACGGCGGCGTGGAACCGTTCGAGCCGGCCACCGTGGCGCTGCTGAACCGGGGCGTGCCCGGCTTCGCGGTCGAACCCGACGGCACGCTGCACACCTCGCTGATGCGGTCCTGTACCGGCTGGCCGTCGGGCACCTGGATCGACCCGCCGCGGCGTACCGCACCCGACGGCTCCAACTTTCAGCTCCAGCACTGGACGCACACCTTCGACTACGCCATCGTCGCCGACGAGGGCGACTGGCGCGACAGCGAAATCCCCAGCCGCAGTGCTGCGTTCTCCCATCCGCTGCTCGCGGTGCCCAACCGGCGGGCGGGAACCGACGGGCTGCCCTCGCACGGCGCCTTGCTCGACGTCGACGCAGCCGGTGGGGGAGTGCAACTGGGTGCGCTCAAAGCCGCGGGCAATCCCATCGCGGCGGGCAGTGTCGACACCGTCGACCCTGCCTCAGTGGCCCTACGTATCGTCGAAACGCACGGCCGCACCACACAATTCGTGGTCCGCTCGGGTCTGAGCGCGGTGGCCCCGCTGGTTCCGGCCGATCTGCTGGAACGCCGCCTGGACCGCAGCGCCGGATTCACCTTGCACGGCTATCAAATCGCCACCATGCTGACCCACCTGGACGCGGTGAAGATCCTCAACGCCGACAACGAGCAGCTCGCGCCGGAAGCCGAAGCGGCACAGCCGCTCTACGCCCGGTACTGGTTGCACAACCGGGGCCCCGCGCCGCT
This sequence comes from Mycobacterium sp. P4_H6, assembly GCF_056400845.1. Classification (NCBI taxonomy): domain Bacteria; kingdom Bacillati; phylum Actinomycetota; class Actinomycetes; order Mycobacteriales; family Mycobacteriaceae; genus Mycobacterium; species Mycobacterium sp. P4_H6. Next base: position 6,693 of record NZ_JBFUKN010000144.1, read on the forward strand.
GGGCGGGCTGCCCGCCGTCGCCCACCTGCACCCGCACCAGCTGCAGGCAGAAACCCGTGAGCAGGTGCGCCTGCGGCTGACCGTGGCCAGCGACTGCACCGACGCGGCGGTCCACGGGCGGGTCAAGCTGATCTGCCCGGCCGGCTGGAACGCCGAGACCCCGGAGCTGCCATTCGTGCTGCCACCCGGGGACTACCTGGACACCGACGCCACCGTCACGATACCGGCCGGGCAACCGCCCGGGCTGTATCCGATCCGGGTCGAACTGGCGCTCAATGGGCGCGGCGGTCTGCCGCCGTCCTGGCGTCAGGTCGTCGAGGACGTCTGCGTGGTCCGAGTGGGCGCAGCCACCGGGGGAGTGGACGATGCCGAACTGCTGCGCCTGGTGGCCGGTCCGTCCGAGGTGCGGGTGCGCGCCGGCCAGACCGCCCGGCTGGGTGTCACCGTCGGTACCGATGCCCGTGCCGACCTGTCGGCCGAGGCCCATCTGATCAGCCCGTGGGGGACCTGGGAATGGTTGGGCCCGGCGGCAACCGGGGCCGAATTGCCCGCCGGCGGTACCGCCCGCATCGAGTTCGATGTCGCACCGCCGCCGTGGGTGCGGCCGGGAACCTGGTGGGCGCTGATCCGGGTGGCGTGCGCAGGCAAGCTGGTCTACTCGCCTGCGGTGGCGGTGGTGGTCACATGACCGCGGCACTGGTCGCCGGCCACATCGTCACCATCGCCGAGATCGACGAACGGGAAAGAGCGCTGCGGGCGGGCAACATGGCCGCCGCACTGCCGCGCCCGGGCACCAGCGAGGGACGTCAACTGCGGCGCTGGCTGACCCAGCTGGTGACGGCCGAACGAGTGGTGGCACTGGAAAATACCGGGGCCGAACAGATTCCGGACCTGGAGGACGTGTTGCCGGACATGGCCGCGCGACTGGAGATCGGCAGCATCGCGGCCGCGGTGCTGACCACCGAGAGCGGCCGGGCCGCGTTCGCCCGCGTCACCGCGCAGGTCGGCGTCTCCGATATCGAGATCGTGGCCTACCACCGGCGCAACCCCGGCAGGTTCGCCGCCCGCCGCACCGACGTCGTGGACTTCGCCCGGGCCCGGCCGCTGATCGCCGCGCACCTGGGGGCCGCGGCGCGGCGCCGGGCCTTCCGGCTGTGGCTCGACGCGCAGTGCGCCGAACTCGTCGCCCTGTCACCGGGCTATGAACATCCCGGCGATCCGCGCCAACCCGACAACACCCACAAGCACTGATGGCTGTCACGCTGGCCCTCGACATCGGGGGCACCAAGATCGCCGCAGGCATCGTCGACGATGAGGGCACCGTGCTGCAGCGCTTCCAGCAGCCCACCCCCCGCGACTCCGCCGACGCCGCCTGGCAGGTGACCGCGGATCTGATCCGGCAGGCAACGTCGATGACACCGGTGCAGGCGGTGGGCATCGCATCCGCCGGACCGTTGGCGCTCGGCGCGGGCACCATCAGCCCGGTGAATATTGCTGTGTGGCAGGAATTTCCGATCGTCGCGCGGGTCGAGGAGCTGACCGGGCTGCCGGTGCGGCTCGGCGGTGACGGACTGTGCATGGCGCTCGGCGAGCATTGGCGCGGGGCCGGGCGGGGCGCGCAGTTCCTGCTCGGGATGGTGGTGTCCACCGGAATCGGCGGCGGCCTGGTGCTCGACGGCGCTCCCTACGACGGGCGCACCGGGAACGCCGGGCACGTCGGCCACATGGTCGCCGATATCGACGGGGAGCTCTGCGTGTGCGGCGGTCATGGCTGCGTGGAGACGATCGCCTCCGGTCCGCGGATGACACGGTGGGCGCAGCAGCAGGGTTGGACGGGTGCGGACGCCAAGGAACTGGCGGCCGCGGCCGAAGCGGGCGACGCGGTCGCGCTGGCCGCGTTCCGGCGGGGGACCGCGGCGTTGGCCTCGATGATCGCGTCGACCGCCGCGGTCTGTGACCTGGATCTGGTGGTGATCGGTGGTGGGGTGGCCAAGGCCGGTGAGGTGCTGTTCGGCCCGCTGCGCGAGGCGTTGACCCGCTATACCGGGTTGACCTTCATCCGGGATCTGCGGGTGGTGCCCGCCGACCTGGGGGGCGACGCCGGACTGGTCGGCGCCGCCGCCCTGGTGCGGTGATTATTTGGCGATGCGGATGAGTTTTTTGTTGACGAATTCGTCGATGCCGAAGCGGCCGAGTTCGCGGCCGAACCCGGAGCGTTTGACTCCGCCGAAGGGCAGCTCGGCGCCTTCGGCGCCGACGGCGTTGACGAAGACCATGC
>NZ_JBFUKN010000145.1:0-8847 GCF_056400845.1 Mycobacterium sp. P4_H6
TATACCTACGTCATCTCCCCGACCGATCCCGGCGTCGCCAACTGGATCGACTCCGACGGACTGAACGAGGGCATCCTGACGTTGCGGATGGCCGAATTCGGCGGTGACGGACCCAAAGAGGACCTCGGTGCGCGCGGGCGGGTGGTGAAACTCGACGATCTCGAACGCGAGGCCCCGACATTGCGCCGGGTGTCCGCGCAGGAACGCGCGACCGAACTCGCCGAGCGCCGTGCGGCGTATCTGCGCCGCCTACCCGAGGGGACTGCCTGATGACCCGCTGGTTGATCACCGGATGCTCCACCGGTATCGGACGCGAGATCGGCCGCGCCGCTTTGGAGGCCGGGCACTCCGTGGTTGTCACAGCACGGCGCCGGGAGGCGGTGGCCGATTTCGTCGACACGTTCGGTGACCGCGCCGTGGCCGTCGCCCTCGACGTCACCGACAAGGATCAGATCGCCGCGGCGGTCGCGGCGGCGCACGACGCGTTCGGCGGTATCGACGTCCTGGTCAACAATGCGGGCTACGGCTACATGTCGGCCGTCGAAGAAGGCGATGACGCCGAGGTGCGGAAACTGTTCGATACCAACTACTTCGGGGTGGTCGATACGATCAAAGCGGTGCTACCGGCCATGCGGGCATCCAAATCCGGTCACATCGTCAACATCTCGTCGATGACCGGTCTGGTGGCCAACCCGCCCAACGCCTACTACTCCTCGACAAAGTTTGCGCTGGAGGCGCTCACCGAGGCGCTCGCTCAGGAGGTCGCACCGCTGGGCATCAAGGTGACCGCCATCGAACCCGGAGCCTTCCGCACCGACTGGGCCAGGCGTTCGATGCAGGAATCCTCCACGCCGATCGGTGATTACGACGACGGCGTCGGGACCCGTAAGACGTTGATCAAGGAGTTCGCCGACCACTTGCCCGGTGATCCGCGCAAGGTCGCCGAGGCGGTGCTGACGGTGACGGCGCTGGACGAACCGCCGCTGCGCCTGCTGCTCGGGCGCGATGTGCTGAAGGCGGTGCGGGACAAGATCGCTGCCCTGTCTGCCTCCATCGACGAGTGGGAAGCCGTGACCAAGGACGTCAACTTCCCGAAGGGCACCTAGTGGCCCGGCAAGCAGGCAAGGTGGCTTTCATCACCGGCGCCGCCCGGGGGATGGGTCGTGCGCATGCCGTGAAGCTTGCCGGCGAGGGGGCCGACATCATCGCGCTGGATGTCTGCGGGCCGTTCGAGTCGACCGATTACCCCGGGTCGACATCCGAAGACCTGGGCACCACGGTGGAACTCGTCGAGAAACAGGGCCGCCGCATCATCGCCCGCGAGGCCGACGTCCGCGATCCTGACGCGGTGGATCACGTGGTCGCCGCCGGTGTCGCGGAGTTCGGCCGCATCGACATCGTCATCGCGAATGCAGGCATCATCCGGCTGACGGAGTCGGACCACCGCGCGCAGGTCTTCCGCGACGTCGTCGATGTGAACCTGACCGGCGCGTGGAACACGGTCGACGCGGCCCTCCCCACGATGATCGCCGGTGGACGGGGCGGGGCGATCGTGTTGGCGAGTTCGACGGCCGGTATCCGAGCGTCCGGTACCGACCGGCCCGGGTTGCAGGCCTATGCGGCATCCAAGCGCGGGCTGGTGGCGCTGATGCAGGGCTGGGCCAGTGACCTTGCGCGGCATTCGATCCGGGTGAACACCATCCACCCCTCGGGGGTGGCGACCGACATGATCATCAACGACACCACCATCGGGTTGGCGCAGGCGGCCGACCCATGGATGGGCACCCAGCAGAACGCCCTGCCGATTGCCTTGTTGCAGCCCGAGCAGATCGCGAACGCGGTGGCGTGGCTGGTATCCGAGGAGGCCGAGTTCATCACCGGCGTGGCGTGGCCGCTCGACGCGGGGTTCGGTATCCGGACGTACTAGCGGGTGGCGCGCAGGCTCAGCGACAGCAGCAGGCGCAGTTCGGCATCATCCAATGACGCGGCGATGAGCTTTTCCAGACGGCGCACCCGGTAGCGCACCGTGTTGGGATGCACGTGTAAGTGCTCGGCGACCGTGGCGATGTCGCCGAAGCAGTCCAGATAGGCCGCCAGTGTGTCCGCCAGTACTGGTTGGGTGTCGCGCAGGTGACGGATGCGGGGGTCGACCAGATGCTCGTCGGCTTCGATCATCGACACGATCTCGTCGAGCAGGACGGTGGTGCGGGCGTCATCGAGTGAGGACACCTGCGCGATGGCGCCGGGATGGCGCTGTGCGCTCTGGAACACCCTGTCGACCTCGGTGCGGGCGGGCGCGATATCGGCAAGCCCGGTCAGTGGGGCCGCGATCACCGCGCGCAGGCTGAGCCCCAACTCGCGGCGCAATGCGGACACCACGCCCCGCACCCAGGACGTCACCGCTGCCGGTGCACCGATCTTCGGGAACACCACGTAGACCCGGTCGTCGTCGGCGGTCACCTGCGCGTCGACCCGGAAGGCGCCGGCGCTCAGTGCCAGCACATCCGGTGGGGCGCCCTGGAACGCGACCAATGCCGCGCGGGCGTCTGCGGCGACGCCCAGGCCCTGGGCCACCGAGGCCACGTCGATCTCGGCGCCGGCCAGACCGAGGAGTTGGCGCACCAGGACCGTGTGGGTGGAAGGTGCCGCCGCCAGCCGGGACATGATCCGGGCCGCCAGCACCGCCGCACCCCGCAGCACATCCTCGACGTCCTCGGCCAACGGTTGCGAACCTTGTTGCAGCCAAATGGTTCCGGCGAACTCGGGCGCCCGCCGACCATTTGGTGATGCGTGGTGCACGCCGATGGCCAGCCGCGGGCGCAGGCCCAGTTCGGGCCGCGCGTCGACGCGCACGACGTCGGCGGATGYGCGCAACGAGTCGAAAACCCCCCACTGCCCCAGCCATTCGAGGTGGGCGGGCGGACCGGCGCGGCCCATGATGGACAGCCGCCGCAAGTCATCGGCCTCGTCGTTGGACGCCGAGTAGGCCAGCACATGGGATGCGGTGTCCTCGATGCTCACCATGCCGCGGGTGCGTTCGGCGATCGACTGGGCGAGCCCGAACAGGTCGGTGCCGGAATCCGACTGCGGATCGGCGCGGTCGCCGTGGTGTTCGAAGACGTGGTTGACCAATCGGAACAACCGTTCCCAGCGGGCTCGTGGTTCGACGGCCACGACGGCGACCCCGGCCTGTGTTGCCCGGGCGATCACCGACGGGTGCGGCTCCTTGACGAAGATCGCGACCGGCTGTCGGGTTTGGGCGGCCAGCCAGTGCACCGCATCCGCCGGACTGATGCCGAGCAGAAAAAACACATCCGCGGCACCGGCCGCGGCCGCCAGGCCCAGGCGCACGTCGTCGGCGTCGAGCAGTGCCGCCGAGGCCACCGGCAGGTCCAGCCCGCGCGGAGCCTCCACCAGGTTGACCAGGGTGGTGTCCAGCGCCAGCAGCAGCCGGCCGAGTCCCACACCGGTGTCCGACATATTGGCCAATCGTACTAGAAGGTCCATCAAAGCTTGGACAATCGAACAACCTATGCGAGCGCTGGATCAGCCATCGTTGCCGGTATGGATGCCATCACCGCGATCACTGACGTGCCGCTTCCGCTGAACGAGCCCATTCACGACTACGCACCGGGCAGCCCCGAGCGCGCCCGCCTCACCGCCGCGCTGAGCGACCTCGCCCAAGCACCGATCGACCTGCCGCATGTGATCGGCGGCAGGCACACCATGGGTGCGGGAGACCGCATCGACGTGGTCCAGCCACACCGCCACCAGTCGGTGCTCGGCACGCTGACCAACGCCGGGCACGACGAGGCCACCGCGGCCGTCGACGCCGCGATCGCCGCCAAGGACGCGTGGGCGGACACCCCGTTCGACGAGCGCGCCGCGGTGTTCCTGCGCGCCGCCGACCTGATGTCCGGCCCGTGGCGCGAGAAGATCGCCGCCGCCACCATGCTCGGCCAGTCCAAGACCGCCTACCAGGCCGAGATCGACTCGCCCTGCGAGCTCGTCGACTTCTGGCGCTTCAACGTGGCGTTCGCCCGACAGATCCTCGCGCAGCAGCCGATCAGCAGTCGCGGCGTGTGGAATCGCACCGACTACCGCCCGCTCGAGGGTTTCGTCTACGCGATCACCCCGTTCAACTTCACCGCCATCGCGGGAAACCTGCCGACCGCGCCCGCCCTGATGGGCAACACCGTGGTGTGGAAACCGTCCATCACGCAGACGTTCTCGGCCTACCTCACCATGCAACTGCTGGAAGCCGCCGGACTGCCGCCGGGGGTCATCAACCTCGTCACCGGCGACGGTTTCGCGGTGTCCGATGTGGTGCTGGCCGACCCGCGGCTGGCCGGCATCCACTTCACCGGATCCACCGCGACGTTCCAGCACCTGTGGCGCGAGGTCGGCACCAACATCGACCGCTACCGCACCTATCCGCGGCTGGTGGGGGAGACCGGCGGCAAGGACTTCGTCGTCGCGCACCCGTCGGCGCAACCGGATGTGTTGCGCACTGCCCTGATCCGCGGCGCCTTCGACTACCAGGGCCAGAAATGCTCGGCGGCGTCGAGGGCCTTCGTCCCGCGCTCGGTATGGACGCAGATGGGTGACGACTTCCTGGGCGCCACCGAGGCACTGAAGTACGGCGATGTCACCGACCTGTCCAACTACGGGGGTGCCGTCATCGATGAGCGCGCCTACGCCAAGAGCGCGCACGCCATCGACCGGGCCAAGGGCACCGCCGGTGTCACGATCGCCGTCGGTGGTGAATGCGAGGACAGTGATGGCTATTTCGTGCGCCCCACGGTACTGCTGTCCGACGATCCGACCGACGAGGCATTCCGCGACGAGTACTTCGGGCCGATCCTGGCCGTGCACGTCTACGACGACGACAAGTGGGACGACATCCTCGGTGTTGTCGACGCCGGATCCACCTACGCGCTGACCGGCGCCGTGATCGCCGATGACCGCACCGCCGTGCTCGACGCCCAGCACCGGCTGCGCCATGCGGCGGGCAACTTCTACGTCAACGACAAGCCCACCGGTGCGGTCGTCGGCCAGCAGCCGTTCGGCGGATCCCGGGCCTCCGGGACCAACGACAAGGCCGGTTCGGCACTGAACCTACTGCGGTGGACCTCGGCACGCTCCATCAAGGAGACCTTCGTCCCGCCGACCGATCACCGCTACCCGCACATGGAGGCCTGACCATGAGTGTCTTCCAGAAGCTGGCACGGCCCACGATCCTGGCCGCGAGCAGATCCGACAAGCTGCGGCGCACCGCCGAGCGAATGCCCGTGACGCGCGATGTCGTGCACCGGTTCGTGCCCGGAGAAACCATCGACGACGCCATGGGTTCAGTTGCTGCGCTGCGGGGTTCACAGCGCTTCGTCAGCATCGACTACCTGGGCGAGGATGTCACCGATCAGGACACTGCGGGTGCCACGGTCGAGGCCTACCTGGGGTTACTGGACGCGCTCGCGCGGCGCGCAGAGTCGACCGGTTCTCCGCGGACCCTGGAGGTGTCGCTGAAGCTGTCGGCGCTGGGCCAGGCGTTGCCCCGTGACGGCGAGAAGATCGCCATGGAGAACGCCCACATCATCTGTCAGAAGGCCGGTGACGTCGGCGCCTGGGTGACGGTGGACGCCGAGGACCACATCACCACCGACTCGACACTGTCGATCGTGCGGGATCTGCGTGCCGATTTCGACTGGCTGGGCACGGTACTGCAGGCGTACCTCAAGCGCACCGCAACAGACTGCCGCGAATTCGCCGCCTCCGGCGCCCGAATCCGGCTGTGCAAAGGCGCCTACGACGAGCCCGCTTCCGTCGCGTTCCGTGAGCGCACCGAGGTGACCGACTCCTATCTGCGGTGCCTGCGCATCCTGATGGCCGGCAGCGGCTACCCGATGGTGGCATCGCACGACCCGGAGATCATCGACGCGGTGCCCGGGATGGTGTCGGAGTTCGGCCGCGGTGTAGATGATTTCGAGTACCAGATGCTGTACGGCATCCGCGACGACGAGCAGCGCCGACTGGCCGACGCGGGCCACCACGTCCGCGTGTACGTGCCTTTCGGGACGCAGTGGTACGGCTACTTCGTGCGCCGGCTCGCCGAACGTCCGGCGAACCTCGCGTTCTTCCTTCGCGCGCTGCTGGATTGACGACCAGCGGTCAGGGCCTGCTGATCGGTCACGGCACTAGGATGTCCGCTCTCGCTGTCAGTTTCGAGCAGGCGGGCCCTCAGCCCAGGCGGGTACGCAATCCATCGACAAAACTGCGGGTGGCCTCCCACGTCGGCAGCTTCCCGGACTCCGCGACCTCCGCCAACGTCGGGGCGTGCAGGTCGCGGTCGGACAACGACGGAGTGAACCCGGCGGGCCATGCGATGCCCAGGGCGGGATCGGTGGCCAGTATCGTGTGTTCCCGGGTGGGGCTGTACGGCGCCGAACACAGGTACATCACCGTCGAATCATCTTCCAGCGCAAGAAATCCGTGCGCCAATCCCTCCGAGAGGTAGATCGTTCGGCGAGATTCTTCGTCGAGTCGCACCGCGTCCCAGTGTCCGAATGTCGGCGACCCGACCCGGATGTCCACCGCCACGTCGAACACCGCGCCCCGTACGCACGTCACATATTTGGCCTGGCTCGGCGGAAGCTCGGCGAAGTGCAGTCCGCGCAGCACCCCGGCCATCGACACCGAGCAGTTCGCCTGAGCGAGGGTGAAATCGTGGCCGGCGAAGTCGCGGAAGGCCGACTCGGTGAACCACTCGAAGAACATGCCACGGGCGTCTCCGCGCAGCTGGGGAGTGATCTCCCAGGCGCCTGGTACGGCGAGCTCGCGGACGTTCACTGACCGCGCCCCGCGTAGGCAGTCTCGACACCGTTTTTGAGCGGGCCCCACCACGCCTCGTTGGTCGTGTACCAGTCGATCGTCGCCCGCAACCCGTCTTCGAAGTCGGTATGCGCGGGTGCCCAGCCGAGTTCGTCGTACAACACCGATGCGTCGATCGCGTAGCGCAGATCGTGACCGGCGCGATCGGTCACGTGGTCGAAATCGTCGGGCGAGCGACCCATCAGCGTCAGGATGGTGCGCATCACCGTCAGATTGTCGCGCTCGCCTCCCGCGCCGATCAGGTACGTGCGGCCCACCTGTCCTGCGGTGAGGATGCGCCAGACCGCGGTGTTGTGGTCTTCGACATGGATCCAGTCGCGGACGTTCTTCCCGAGGCCATAGAGCTTCGGCCGCCGCCCGGTGAGGATGTTGGTGATCTGCCGCGGAATGAACTTCTCGACGTGTTGGTACGGGCCGTAGTTGTTGGAGCAGTTCGAAATCGTGGCCTGCACACCGTAGGAGCGCACCCACGCACGGACCAACATGTCGGACGCCGCCTTGGTCGATGAGTACGGGCTCGACGGGTTGTACGGGGTGGTTTCGTTGAACCGATCGGGCACGTCCAGTGGCAGGTCACCGTAGACCTCGTCGGTCGAGACGTGGTGCAGTCGGACCCCGTGCCTGCGGGCCGCCTCGAGGATGGTGAACGTGCCGATGACATTGGTGTGCAGGAACGGCTCGGGATCTGCCAGCGCATTGTCCACGTGGGTCTCGGCGGCGAAATGTACGATGGCGTCCGTCTCGGCCACCAGTTTGCCCACCAACTCGGCATCGGTGATATCGCCTTCGACCAGTCTGATGTCACCCTCGACCGGGCGCAGCGACTCCCTGCTGCCTGCGTAGGTGAGGGAGTCGAGTACGGTCACGTCGGCCAGGCCGCCGTGTACCACGGCATGCACGAAATTCGAGCCGATGAAGCCCGCTCCTCCGGTGACGAGCAATCGCATAGTCCGTAGGGTAGTGCGCTCGCTCAGCGGTGCTTTCCGAGGCCCGCCGAGTCTTCTTCGCGGAATCTACGGCGGCGGCGCCACCTCGGATCTAGTTCCCGCGTTCCGCGCCGACCTGGGTGGTGTCCGGGAACGAGTGGTGTTCGTGCAGGATCTGCCAGCGGCCATCGATCTTGCGCAGGCCCATGGACAGCCGCAGCCGGTTGTCCGGGTTCTCCGCGAACTCCTTCTCGCCCCCGCAGCGCAGCAGTCCGTAGGCGAACGCGACATCGTCGCCGGCCACCACGTCCAGTTCGAGCAACTCGAAAGTGGCCCCGCTGCTGATGAACTCGAAGAACGGTGGCCAGCTGGCGCGGTAGGCCGTGATACCGCGGATCCCCTCATACGGGGGCGGCACGTCGAACATCACGATGTCATCGGCATGCGCAGCGGTGACCGCGTCGAGGTCACAGGCCCTGATGCCGTCGACCCAGCGGGTCACCAGCGCGCGGATATCGGTTTCGGCATTCATACCGGTATGGACCGCGGCGGGCGGGAAAAGTCATCGGTCAGCCGCCGCGGGTGGAGAACCTGCCGTCGGTGACCTCATCCCATTTCTGGCACACCGCGGCGACCTGCTCATCGCCCTGTTCGCGGATCCACGCGCACGTCTCCCGGTCCGTGGACGGGTTGGTGACGATGATGGTGCGCAGTTCGGGCCGGTCCTCGGCGAGCTGGCGCAACCGCGCCGGCGGCGTCGAAGGATCCGCTGCCCGGAGCGCGTCCAGCGGATCGGGCAGCGCACCGCGCGGGGCGTCATGCGCCGACAACTCGCTCTCGTCGGTACCGGTACTGCGGCTGTTGAGCAGCAGGTTCAGCAGGATGGCGGTGAGGGCACCCGCCGAGATCCCGGAATGGAAGATCGTCTGGAACCAGTCGGGGAATTGGTGATACAGGTCCAGCGAGAGGTTCACCGGGGTGTCGGCCAGCGTGCGGTCGGTGTAGTACAGCTTGGCTTCGGTCAGCATGGCGA
>NZ_JBFUKN010000146.1:0-15170 GCF_056400845.1 Mycobacterium sp. P4_H6
TCTACCAACTTTATGGAGATGCGATGACCGCGCCCGCCGATCTCGACCCGGCCGCCGCCCGCTACGAGCTCAGCCACCTGCGCGCGCTGGAGGCCGAGGCGATCCACATCATCCGCGAGGTCGCCGCGGAGTTCGAGAAGCCGGTGCTGCTGTTCTCCGGCGGCAAGGACTCCATCGTCATGCTGCACCTGGCCGTCAAGGCGTTCGCGCCCGGTCGGCTGCCATTCCCGGTGATGCACGTCGACACCGGCCACAACTTCGACGAGGTGCTCCAGGTCCGCGACGACCTCGTCGCCGAGACCGGTGTGCGGCTGGTGGTCGCCAAGGTGCAGGACGATATCGACGCCGGCCGGGTCGTCGAGACGATCCCGTCGCGCAACCCCATGCAGACCTTCACGCTGCTGCGTGCGATCCGTGAGAACAAGTTCGACGCCGCGTTCGGCGGAGCACGGCGCGACGAGGAGAAGGCCCGCGCCAAGGAGCGGGTGTTCAGCTTCCGCGACGAGTTCGGGCAGTGGGATCCCAAGGCGCAGCGCCCAGAACTGTGGAACCTGTATAACGGTCGCCACCACAAGGGCGAGCACATCCGTGCCTTCCCCATCTCGAACTGGACCGAGTTCGACATCTGGTCCTATATCGGGGCCGAGAAGATCAAGCTGCCGTCCATCTACTACGCGCACCAGCGCCAGGTGTTCGAACGCGACGGCATGCTGCTGGCGGTGCACAAGTTCCTGCAGCCGCGCAAGGACGAGCCGGTCATCGAGAAGACCGTGCGGTTCCGCACCGTCGGCGACGTCACCTGCACCGGATGCGTGGAGTCGTTGGCAGGCAGTGTTTCCGAGGTGATCGCCGAAACCGCGGTGTCCCGCCTCACCGAGCGCGGCGCGACGCGCGCCGACGACCGGATCTCCGAAGCAGGTATGGAAGATCGCAAGCGCGAGGGGTACTTCTGATGTCCAGGGCTAGCGAAGCGACGGGAAAATAACATGGCAACACTTCTTCGCATCGCGACCGCAGGCTCCGTCGACGACGGCAAGTCGACGCTGATCGGCCGGCTGCTTTTCGACTCCAAAGCCGTCATGGAGGACCAGCTCGCCGCCGTCGAGCGCACCTCCAAGGAACGCGGAAACGACTACACCGACCTGGCTTTGGTGACCGACGGCCTGCGCGCCGAGCGCGAGCAGGGCATCACCATCGATGTCGCCTACCGCTACTTCGCCACCGCCAAGCGCAAATTCATCATCGCCGACACCCCCGGGCACGTGCAGTACACCCGCAACATGGTGACGGGTGCCTCCACGGCGCAGCTGGTGATCGTGCTGGTCGACGCCCGGCACGGCCTGCTGGAGCAGTCGCGCCGGCACGCCTTCCTGGCCTCGCTGCTGGGCATCCAGCACATCGTGCTGGCCGTCAACAAGATGGACCTCGTCGGCTGGGATGAGGAGCGGTTCAACAAGATCCGCGATGACTTCCACGAGTTCGCGGCGCGCCTGGACATCCACGATGTGACCACGATCCCGCTGTCGGCGCTCAACGGCGACAACGTCGTCACCAAATCCGATGTGGCGCCCTGGTACGAGGGTCCGGCACTGCTCAACCACCTCGAAGAGGTGTACGTCGCCGGTGACCGCAACCTGGTCGACGTCCGTTTCCCGGTGCAGTACGTCATCCGCCCGCAGACCCACGAGCATGCGGATCACCGCAGCTATGCGGGCACCGTGGCCGGCGGCGTCATGCGCACCGGTGATGACGTCGTCGTGCTGCCGGCGGGAAAGACCACCCGCATCACCGCCATTGCCGGCCCGTCCGGTCCGGTGGACGAGGCGTTCGCCTCGATGGCGGTGTCGATCAGCCTCGCCGACGATATCGACATCTCGCGGGGCGACATGATCGCCAGGCCCAACAACCAGCCCGATGTCACGAAGGAATTCGACGCCACCGTGTGCTGGATGGCTGATGGTGCAGCCCTCGAACCGGGCCGCGACTACATCATCAAGCACACCACCCGCACAACCAGGGCGCGGGTGACGGCGCTGGACTATCGCCTCGATGTCAACACCCTGCATCGCGACAAGAGCGCAACGGCGTTGAAGCTCAACGAACTCGGCCGCGTCACCCTGCGCACCCAGGTGCCGCTGCTGCTCGACGAGTACTCGCGCAACCCGGCCACCGGGTCGTTCATCCTCATCGATCCCGACAACAACGGCACCGTCGCCGCCGGCATGGTGCGCGACACCGAACCGGCGGCCAACCGCGCCGCCAGCCCCAACGCGGTGCGCCACCAGAATCTGGTGACCGCCAACGACCGGCTGTCCAAGGGCTCGACGGTGTGGTTCACCGGGTTGTCCGGATCCGGAAAGTCCTCGGTGGCAATGCTCGTCGAGCAGAAGCTGCTGGCCGCCGGTCGGCCGGCCTACGTGCTCGACGGGGACAACCTGCGGCACGGACTCAACGCCGACCTGGGCTTCTCCATGGATGACCGTGCCGAGAACCTGCGCCGGCTAGCGCATATCGCGACGCTGCTCGCCGACTCCGGACAGATCGTGCTCGTCCCGGCGATCAGCCCGCTGGAGGCACACCGCGAACTGGCCCGCACGGTGCACACCGAGCAGGGATTCGACTTCTACGAGGTGTTCTGCGACACCCCGCTGGAGGACTGCGAACGCCGCGATCCCAAGGGTCTCTACGCTAAAGCTCGCCGTGGTGAAATCACCCACTTCACCGGTATCGACAGCCCCTACCAGCGGCCCAAGAACCCCGATCTGCGGTTGACGCCGGAGCAGTCCGCCGACGAACTGGCGCAGCAGGTCATCGACCTGTTAGGTAGTCGGGAATGAGCGCCAGCGAGGAGCCGAAGGTGGATCGCGCATGAGCAGTGATCACGAACTCGCCGGCAGGCTGGCTACCGAAGCCGGCGAACTCCTGCTGGGAGTGCGCATCGAGTTCGCCGACGCCGAGTCCGCCGACCGAAAGGCTGCGGGGGACAAGCGGTCCCACGATTTCCTCATGGCCGCCCTGGCCGAGCACCGCCCGGGTGACGCGGTCCTCTCCGAGGAGGGCGCCGACGACAAGGTCCGGCTGAACTCCGAGCGGGTGTGGATCGTCGATCCGCTCGACGGCACCCGCGAGTTCTCCGAACTCGGCCGCGAGGACTGGGCGGTGCATGTGGCCCTGTGGGAGCGCGGCGAACTGGTCGCCGGCGCGGTCGCACTGCCCGCGCAGGGCGTCACGCTGGCCACCCCGACGGTCGCCGCGCCTCCGGCCGCCCCCGGCGCCCCGCGCGTCGTGGTGTCGCGTACCCGGCCGCCCGCGGTCGCGCTCGCGGTACGGGACGCGCTGGGTGGCACCCTGGTCGAAATGGGCTCTGCGGGAGCGAAAGTCGCCTCCGTGGTGCAGGGCATCTCCGATGTCTACGTGCACGCCGGCGGTCAGTACGAATGGGATTCGGCGGCCCCGGTGGCGGTGGCCCGGGCGGCCGGGTTGTTCACCTCGCGCATCGACGGTTCGCGGCTGGTCTACAACCAGTCCAACGTGTCACTGCCCGACCTCATCGTGTGCCGCCCGGAACTGGCGGACGCGGTGCTGGCGGTCACCAAGGCGCACTAGCGCCCCGTCGCACCGTCGATCAGCTCGCGCAGGATGTCGGCGTGACCGGCGTGGCGGCCGGTCTCCTCGATCATGTGGGTGAGCGCCCAGCGGACGCTGGGTGAGTCCCTGCCCGGCACCGGGTCGGACAGGTCGGTGCACCGGTCGAGGGCATCGTTGGCTTGGCGCACTGTCGCCCGATAGCGGTCCACGACGTCGGCCACGGTGTCGCCGGGGTCGGCGTGGAACGTCGCCGGCCAGTCGGTGACGTTGTCCCCGAGGAAAATCCAGCGTTCGACGCAGGTGACGTGCCTGAGCAGACCGAGCAGATTGGTGCCGGACGGCACGAGCGCGGTCCGCACCTGGGGTTCGGGGGCACCGTCGACCTTCGCCGCCATCGAGGTCCGCAGGTAGTCGAGAAAGCCGCGCAGCGTCTCGACCTCGGTGCCGTCGGTTCGCGGCGGCGGGGTATCGCGTCGTCGGGTCGGCACCGCACCAGTGTGGCGCAGGTGAGTGGCGAGGTGCGGGACCCTTGCCGTTCCGGCAAGGACAACTAGGCTGACCACATGAGTCGCCCCACCCTGCGCAACCTGGTCGATCTGCCCGCTACCCCGCCCGCGCTTCGGGATTCGGCGCTGGTGCTGGTGGACTGCCAGAACACCTACACCTACGGGGTGATGGAACTCGACGGCGTGCAGGCGGCCCTGGAGGAGACCGCCACACTGCTGGACCGGGCCCGCACCGCGGGCATCCCGGTCATCCACATCCAGCACAACGGTGGGCCGGGCTCGCCCTACGACATCACCGCCGAAGTCGGCGCCATCGTCGATTCGGTGGCCCCGCGCGACGGCGAACCGGTGGTGGTCAAGCAGTTCCCCAACTCGTTCGTGCAGACCGATCTCGATGAACGCCTCAAGGCCGTCGGCGCCACCAACCTGGTGCTGGCCGGGTTCATGACGCACATGTGCATCAACTCCACCGCGCGTGGCGGGTTCAGCCTCGGTTACGCGCCGACGGTCGTAGCAAGTGCCACCGCGACCCGGCCGCTGCCCGGCGTCGGTGGCGAAACCGTGTCCGCGGCCGCGCTGCAGTCCGCCAGTCTGGCCGCGCTCAATGATCTGTTCGCCGTCGTCGTCCCCGACGCCGCCGCCGTGCCGGACTGAGGGCTTCGGCACCGCGATAATTGGACTTGCTGGTCCAAAAAAACCGGATCACCATGGAGCCGTAACGCTCATGTGATGCGGAGGTGCGCAATGAAAGTCGGAACGTACGGTGTCTGGCAGCCGGGCTATGCGACGACGCCGGAGATGGCGGCGAAGATCGAGGCACTCGGATTCGGCACGCTGTGGTTGGGGGGCCCCGATCCCGCCCTCGACGGTATCGACGACCTGCTCGCCGTCACCGACAGCCTGGTGATCGGCACCAGCATCTACAACATCTACCGAGGCGATCCGGCGATCCTGGCGGCGTCCTATCGGCGCATCGAACGGCGGTTCCCCGGTCGACTGCTGCTCGGCATCGGCGTGGGACATCCCGAGCAGACCGCGGGCTATGTCCGGCCGATGGCCGCGCTGCGCGACTTTCTCGATGCCCTCGACACCCACGGGGTGCCCGTCGAGAACAGGGCGCTCGCCGCGCTGGGCCCCAAGATGCTCGAGGTGGCGCGCGACCGCACCGGCGGTGCGGTGCCCTACCTGGTGACCCCCGAACACACCCGCCGCGCCAGGGCGGCGCTCGGGCCGGACAAGCTACTCGCTCCCGAGCAGAAGGTGGTGCTCGAGCCCGATGCCGAACGCGCGCGGGCGCTGGCTCGGCCGCGGATCAAGCACCCCTACCTCGGCCTGGTCAACTATCGGAACAACCTGCGCCGGTTGGGATTCTCCGACGCCGACCTGGCCGAGGACGGCAGCGACCGGCTGATCGACGCCCTCGCCGTGCACGGCACGCCCGAGCGGGTGGCCGCAGGCCTGCAGGCGCATCTCGACGCCGGCGCCGACCATGTGCAGATACATCTGGTCACCGGGAACTCCGCGCCGCATCCGGCGATGCCCGAGGTGCTGCTGCAGGTGTACGACGACGCGGCCTTCCGCGCCTACGCAGCACTCGCACAGGCACTGGGAATCACGCCCTGACCCGATATTCGCAGGCGAACATGCGCAACTTCGGCCAAGCTGGTCCTTGTGAACACCGAGTCCGCAGCCGGTCAACCGTCCACCCGCGTCAGCCGGCTACGGGAGAAGCAGCGCACCGAACGCGAAGGGCTCGATGATCTGCTCGACAGCACACCGCTGGCCACCGTGGCGCTGATCCGCGACGGGCACCCCGTGGCCTTCCCGACCGGATTCGCCCGCCTCGGTGACGATCTGGTGATTCACGGTTCCACCGGCTCGCCGTGGATGCGGGCGCTCGCGACCGGCGCCCAGGCCGCGGTGTCGGTGACCGCGCTGGACGGAGTCATGGTGGCGCGCAGCGGGTTCGAATCGTCCTTCCGCTACCGCAGCGCGACGTTGTTTGGCACGTTCACGGTCGTGCCCGATGCCGACAAGAACCGCTACCTGGAAGCGCTGACCGATGCCTTCATCCCCGGGCGGGTGGCCGAACTGCGGGCCAGCACCGGCCGCGAACTTGCGGCCAGCCTGGCGCTGCGACTCCCGATCGCCGCGGACAACTGGTCGCTGAAAATCAGCGCCGGCTGGCCCGAGGATCCCGAGTCCGATGTGGCCGCCGGCGCGTGGGCCGGGGTGGTGCCGCTGACCGTCGGCTACGGCACCCCGCAACGTGCACCGGACTGCGATCCGGCGACTCCGCTACCCGCATCGGTGCAGGCCATGACCGGTCCGCTGCGCAACGCCGCGCCGCCACTTCGCTGATCAGCGGGCCTGCAATGGCACAATTCGCGGTATGCGGATGTCGGCGAAGGCGGAGTACGCCGTCCGCGCCATGATTCAGTTGGCCACCGTGGACGGCGGGGGACTGGTCAAAACCGACGATCTGGCCAAGGCGCAGGGCATACCGGCGCAGTTCCTGGTCGACATCCTGTCGGACCTGCGGACCGACCGGCTGGTGCGCAGCCACCGCGGCCGCGACGGCGGGTATGAGCTGGCCCGCCCGGCCGCCGAGATCAGCATCGCCGATGTGCTGCGCTGCATCGACGGGCCGCTGGCCAGCGTCCGCGACATCGGTCTGGGGGACCTGCCCTATTCGGGTCCGACGGCGTCGCTGACGGATGTGTGGCGGGCGTTGCGGGCCAGCATGCGCTCGGTGCTGGAGGAGACCAGCCTGGCCGATGTGGCCGCCGGGTCGCTGCCCGCGCACGTCGCGACGCTGGCCCGCGACTACCTGGGCCAGGAATCAGACCGGGGCCACGCGTCCAACTGACGGCCGAGCGTCGAGTTGTTGTCGAGATTCATGGAGAAACTCGACAACGCGTGCTCGCCGTGACCGTCGCGGCGGCCCGCGCAGGATCGGTGGTCTGCGGCACCCGCACCGTGGCCGAGCCGTCACCGGACTGGGCCCGCACCAGGTAGGGCCCCGGGGTCGGCAGCGAGATGTCGACGTCACCGTCGCGGGTGGTGGCCTTGATCTCTGCAGGTGCGTCGGCGAACCGCACCTGGACATCGCCGTCCCGCGTCTCGGCGGTGAACGACTCGCCGACCGAGATCGGCTGGCGAGTGTGGATTTCACCGTCTCGGGCGCGCACCTCGATCTGGCGCACCGTGCCCCGCAGCAGCACCGCGCCGTCGGTGGTGGTGGCGGTCAGCTCGTCCAGGTCGGCCTCGGCCATCAGCACACCGGTGTCCTGGCGGACCGTCACGGCCAACTGCCTGCCCAGCTCCGGGGGCACGGTGATGGTGAGTTCGCCGGGATCGCCCCAGGCCAGAAAGCTGCTCTGGGCATCGACGCGCAGCAGGGTGCCGTTGCTGTCGTTGGTGACGGTCAGCTCCTCGCGGTCACCGCGGTCGGTGGTCACCATGCGGACATCCACCCGCGGTGCGGTGGCATTGCGGTCGGCGACGATGCGCACCGCCATCGGGGAGGCGGCGGTGTCGACCGTCAGCGCCCGCATGTTCGGGGGCAGGTCGTGATGGTCGGTCACCAGCCGGAATGCGCTCAGCCCCAGGGCGGCCGCGGTCAGCAGGGCCAGGGTGGTCGCGATGATGGCGACGGCCGCGATCACCAGTGCCGCGCGTGCCGCCGTGCGTCCGCCCGGTGACAGCGACGGCGGTCCGGGGGCAGTGAGTGTGGTGGTCATGTGGTTCCCTCTCGGGGTCGGCACGGATCAGGATTCGAGGTGGCGCAGGACCGCGAGCACTCGCCGGTTCTCGCTGTCGTCGGGAGCCAGCTGCAGTTTGGTGAAGATGGAGGCGATGTGCTTTTCGGCGGACCCGACCGAAACATGCAGGGCCGCACTGATCGCCGAGTTCGTCTTGCCCTCGGCCATCAGTTGCAGCACCTCCTGTTCGCGCGGCGTCAGGGCATCCAGCGTGGCGCGTCGTCGTGAGCGCACCAGGATCTGGGAGACGACCTCGGGGTCCAGTACCGTGCCGCCGGCGCCGACCACCCGCACGGCATCGAGGAAGGCCGGGACATCCGCGATCCGGTCCTTCAGCAGGTAGCCGAAACCCTTTGTGTCCGAAGCAATCAGATCGGCAGCGTAGCGCTCTTCGACATAGTGTGAGAGCACCAGTACCGGTGAATCCGGGTTCTGGGACCGTAGCAACGCCGCGGCGCGGATGCCCTCGTCGGTGAAGGTGGGCGGCATCCGGACGTCCAGGATGGCCAGGTCGGGCTTCTGGTCGTTGACGATCCGCAGCAGTTCGGTCGCATCCGGGACGCCGGCGACGATCTCGTGCCCGGCGTCGGCGAGGATCCGCTCGATACCGGCGCGCAACAGTGCGGAGTCCTCGGCGATCACGATGCGCATGGCAGCACCGCCGTGACGATCGTGGGGCCGGTGACGGGGCTGGACACCGTGAAGGTTCCGCGGGCCGCTCGCACCCGCTCGGCCAATCCGCGCAGCCCCGTCGAATCCTCGTCGGTGTCGATGTGTGCGCCGCCGCGCCCGTCGTCGAACACCGAGACGTGCAATGTGTTGGCGGCCTCGTCGGTGCGTACCGTCACCACCGCCTGGGTGGCGTCGGCGTGCCTGGCCACGTTCGTCAGCGCCTCGGCGACGACGAAATAGGCGCACGCCTCGACCTCCTCGGGGAGCCGGACCGGCAGATGGATGTCCAGGGTGGTTGGCACGCCTGAGGTTTCGGTTCTCTGCACCACCGCCGAGAGCGCGGCGTCCAGACCGCGATCGGCCAGGATGGTGGGGGCGATACCGCGCACCACATTGCGTAACTCGGCCAGCGCGCTCATGGCATCACCATGGGCCTCGGAGATCAGCTTGCGTGCCGTCGGCAGATCGTTGTCCAGTTTCGTCTGGGCCAACCCGATCGTCATGGCCAGCGAGACCAGTCGCGGCTGCACACTGTCGTGTAGATCGCGTTCGATGCGGTGCCGCTCGGTCTGTGCCGAGGTGACCGCACCCGCACGGGCCTGCGACAGGGCACTCACCTCATGCTTCAACGCCGCGGTCGGCGAGGCCGCCAACAACCAACGGTCGATCTTGGCATCCACGGCGGGCGCGAAGATCAGGATCGCCACCGCCGCAGCCAGCGCAACCACCGCCAGCACCCAGGCCAGGGCGGGCGAGATGAACCGCAGACCGGCGTCATCATCGCTGCGCTGCACCGCCATTGCCGCGGCCGGGCCGAGGAAGGCGAAGGCGAGCAGGGCGACCGCGAGCCCGGTGACCAGCAGGTCATAGGTCATCCGCAGATAGTGGTGCCCCGCCGCCTTCCAGAATCGGGCACTGCTGATGTCGAGCCACAGCTGGTGGGCCCAGCGCTGGAATCCGGTGTAATGCGAGAGTGCCCGCGCCGGCACCGGGATCTGCAGGCCGAATACCGCTTCGCTGCGGGCCCGCTCGATCCACTCGACGCCGCGCATCAGATAGATGAACACCACCCCGGCGAGCAGGAACCCGACGATCGAGGGGATCGACGAGATCCCGATAACGAAGATGGACAGGGGAATCCAGAACCACACGACGGCCAGGAAGGCGCCGGTGATCATCGATGCCGTCGGGACGACGCCGAGATGACCGAAGCGCTGGTGCGGAGCGGACTCCGCGGCGACGGTGACGGGGGCACTGGACGTGATTGCGACCATGCGACCAACCTATGGACTCCTGCGCCCGGACGACACCGCGTTTCCCCGCCGGGTTGGTGGGGGTTAACCCCCGGATCGGCCGATCCCGGTGTCGATATCCGGCCCCCGTGCCAGAATCGCCGACGTGCGAGTCGGAATGACGATGCCGGTCATGGAACCGGACCTGGATGCGGCGACCCTCAAGACCTGGGCGAAGGTGATCGACGACGGGCCGTTCTCATCGTTGTGCTGGGGTGAGCGCATCGCGTTCGACAACCCGGACTCGATGACGCTGCTCGGGGCACTGGCCGCCTGGACCGATCGGGTGCGTCTGGTGACGACGGTCGTGGTGCCGCAGCTGCATGATCCAGTGGCGCTGGCCAAGGCGCTGGCGACCGGCGATGTGCTCAGCGGTGGCCGCCTCACGGTCGGCCTGGGCGTCGGTGGTCGGCACGAGGACTACCAGGCGGTCGGCGCTGATACCGCCACCCAGACCATGCGCGGGATGGCCGAGCGGGTCGCGGTGATGAAAAGGGTGTGGGCGGGGGAGAAGGTCACCGAGTCGGTGCTGCCGGTGGGACCGCCGCCGGTGCAACCCGGTGGACCCGAGCTGCTGGTGGGCACCATCGGTCCCAAGACGGTGCGCAGTGCGGCGGGCTGGGCGGCCGGGCTGGCCGGCACCACCCTGGACCTCGACGCCGATCAGCAGAACGACCTGTTCGACGTTGCCCGGCAGGCGTGGGATGCGGCAGGCAAGCCGAAACCRCACCTGGCCACGTCATTCTGGTTCGCGATCGGCGAACCGGAATCCGCCCGCGAGCAGGTGCGCCATCACCTGCTGCGCTATATGAACTGGATCCCCGAGGAGTTCGTCGACGCCATCGCCCCCACCACGGGATGGTCGGGCGGCCAGGACGAATTACTGGCCGTGCTACGCCGTTTCGAGAGCATCGGCGCCGACGAGGTGCACCTGATCCCGACATCGGATGACATCGAGCAGGTGCACCGCGTCGCCGAGGTGATCAGCGATCTCGGCTAGACCGGCACAACGGCAGGTGCCGGAACGTAATTGACCGTGTAGGCGGTGGCACTGCCGGGTGTGGTGATGATCTGGGTGGCGCCGCCGCCGTGCTCCCAGTCGCCGAACACGTACTGCTGGCCGTTGATGGTCTGCGGCGAGATCGCACCCAGTGTGCGGTTGACGCCGACCACGGCCTGCTCGGTATAGGTGCCGGTGTGCGGGATGCCGTCGATGGTGTACTTGGCGCCGTCGACGTTGGATCCGAAGGTGAGCGTCACCAGATTGGGGTGAATCTCCTTCTCCACCACGGTTTTCAGCCCACTGCTGTCGGTCACCGTCAGGATCACGTTGTAGTAGGTGTTGGACAGCTGGTGGAAGTCGACCGGGATGTCGAAGGTCAGATCCGGGCCGGTGACCTCGTTGACGAACGGGTGCGTGTGGTCGGCGTGATGGAAGACGACCCTCCATGAATACGCACCGGCTGGAAGCTGTCCGTCCTGCGGGTCGGTGCCGGTGGCGCCGAACGACACGGTGTCACCGGCGTTGTACATGTAGTCCTGGCCGGCCGGGACATCGAAATCGGCGACCGGAGGCGTGCTGCCGACCACGATCCGCTGAGTGGCGACGTTCTGCTTGCCCTCCCCATCGGTCACGGTCAGGGTGACGGTGTAGGCGGTGTAGCCGCCGGTGTTGGTGAAGGTCACCGTCGCCGTGTCCGACGTCGAGGTCTGTCCGTTGCCGAAGTCCCACGAGTAGGTCAGCGTGTCACCGTCGGGATCACTGGAGCCCCCGGCGTCGAAATCGACAGTGAGGCTGTCGCCGGCCCCCGAGGTCGCCGACGGGTCGATCACCGCGACCGGTGACCGGTTGCCTTCGGACGGCGTGATCACCAGCAGCGCACCCGGGTAGATGTTGAGCTGGTAGATCTCGCCTTCCGGGCCCTGGGTCAGTTTGACCACCGCACCCGCGCCACTATCGATCGTGCGCTCGCTGATCAGACTGGTGTACGCGTCGTCGAAGGTCAGCTCGCGGATCCAACCCAGCGAATAGTCCGCGATCCAGACCTTCTTCTGCCCGGCCACCGCGGTGCCGTCGTCGTAGACCATGACGGCGGTGATGGAACCGTTGCCGAAACCGGTGCTGTGCGGGTAGGCGTACAGCGGGTCAGCGAAACCGCCGCCTTCCGCACCTTCGGTGGTCGGCCAGCCGTAGTTGGCGCCGGGTTTGATCAGGTTGAGCTCTTCCCATTTGGCTTCACCGACATCGCCGGAGAGCACCGCCCCGGTGACGGGATCGACGCCGAACCGGAACGGGTTGCGCAGACCCAGGGCGTAGATGCGGTTGGTGTTGGGGTTGCCGGTCTCCGAATAGAACGGGTTGTCGGCGACGCCGGAGCCGTCGCGGTTGATGCGCAGAATTTTTCCGTGGATGTTGGTCAGATCCTGGGAGTTCTCGCTGGGGGAGGTGTTGTTGCCGACCGCCCAGTACAGGTACTGGCCGGTGGGGTCGAACTCCAGCTCGCCGCCGTGATGAAAGTCGTTGGCCAGCAGCGTCGATGTCACCAATACCTGCTCGTCGGACAGCGTATTGCCGACCAGGGTGAAGCTCGAAAGCTGGTCGTAGTTCTGGGCGTTGGTGTAGGCGACGTAGATCTTCTGATATCCCTCGGCATCGCTGTCCCAGAAGTTCGGGTCCACTTCGATGCCGATGAGGCCGCGTTCGCCGTTAGCGGTCACCACCGACAGGTTGAGCAGGGTAGTGATCTGCCCGGTGTGGGTGTCATAGGACTTGATGGCCCCGGACTTCTCGGTGATCAGGATCTGGTGCACGTGGCTGGGATCGCCGTCGTGCATGATCAACTCGAAATCGGTCGGCTCGTTCAGTCCGGAGATGAGGGTCGTGCGGTCGAACTCCTCGGGCAGGTTGATGCGGCCCTCGCATTCGGCCACGAACGCACCGATACGGGCCGAGATGGTGCGCCCCAACGGCGAATTGCCGAAATCGCCGATGAATTTGGTGACCGACGTCGTGACCTGGTTCACCCACTGTCCGAGCAGCGAGCGGTTGAAAAGACCGACCGCGACGTCGACCTGGCGGCGCGCCCAGCCCAGCACCGTCCACAGGACGGTGTTCTGCAGTGGATTGGCCGGCGCTTCCCCACCTGCGGCCCCCGCCGGCGCCATCAGGCCGTTGATCACGTTGAGTGCACCGTTGATGAGGGCACAGGCGCACGAGGTGACGAAGGTCCTGGTGCCCTGGAAGACCTGGTTGGGGGTCGGCAGGTGCAGTGCCGTCCCGATGGCTTTGCCCCAGTCTCCCAACGAGTTCGGTGCCGCCGCGGGTGCGTGCAGCGGAGTGATGGCGGCGGACGCGGCGATCGCCGGGCCGGTGAGGTCGGACTGCCGCGCGGTGAGCAGGGTGGTGGTGTTCTCTTCGGGGGCTGACAGCTCGTCCTTGTCGCGGGAGGAGGTGTCGTCGTCCACCGGTGTGATGAGGGACGTTTCTTCGGGCTCGGTCTCCGTTTCGGTGCCTGAGCCGCTTCCGGTTTCGGGCTCGAGCTCGGGGTCGGTGCCGGTGCCGGTTTCGAGCTCGGGATCGAGGTCCGCCTCGGTGTCCTCGTCGAGTTCGGTGTCGTCGTCCTCTTCGTCGAGCGGATCGGATTCGAGCCCGCCCTCTTCGTCCTCGTCGGACGGTTCGTCATCGACCGTCGTCCCGGTCTCGGTCGGGTCGCCGGTGCCGGAGGGGGTGGTGTCACCGGTTGCCGTCGGCGAAGTGCCGGTCCCGGTCGTTGATGTACTGGTTTGCGACCCACGCGTCGTGTCGTCGGCCCACGCCACCCCCGGTGAGGTGGCCACCGCCCCCGTCACGCCCAGTGCCACAGCAAGCGCGCCGACGCGGCCGATGTATCTCGCGTACACCGAGCCCGTCCCCACGCCGGGTGTTGCTGCTCGACGCGGGGCGAGCGGTGCGCCGTGGGCGGTCGGACGCCGGCGTGACGTGTTCACACCGGTCAGATCGGTGTGTTCGGCGGCGGAAAAAGAGACAACGCGGTCAATGGACGCCATGGGACTCCCCCCGGAGCAATCAGAATTAGCCGCCGGGCAGGCGGCGCTGATCACTATGGCACCCAAAATTGCCGATCGGGTTAAAACGAGTAAACAAATGGCGCCAACCCGCGAAAAATTCTGCGCGGTTCCGGCGTTGGTGGGCTGTTGCGGGGTTCGGAAGTTTGCGGCGTACCGCTATTTGCGGATGTTTCAGCGGTAACTGGATAGCGGGCAGGGCCCGATCACCAGGCGCCGATCGGCGGGTCGAACACGAAGGAACCATTGGACTCGAGGTTGAACGGCGCTGCCTTGGAGCCGACGACCGCTTTGGTGGAGTCGTGCACCTCGCCCTGTGCGCTCACGATGCCCATATCGCCGTTCCTGGTCTCACCCAGGCCGCGGGCTTCGCCGTAGTCGGCCGAGCGCAGGGCGTTTTCATCGATCAGCAGCGCCTGGCGGCTGGTGACCTGCGGGGAGGGGGCCATCTCTTCGACATCGGCGCTGGCCACTGCACTGCTCAGAGTCATGAATGCCGCGGCGACGGCGAATGAGCCGATCCCCAGCGCGGTGATCTTTGTGGTGGCAGTCATGTGCGTGTCCTTCTCTCCTGGCAGCCTGTCGAGGCCTGATACCGGGGAACGCTACGGCTGAAAGAGTCGCGGCGACGGGTGAGCAGGGCTATTCCCAACCACTTCACAGGCGGCGGCTGACTAACTGTCAGGAACCGTGTTCGCCTGGTCAGGCGTTCGCGAGGTCGTAGAGGTGCTCGGGCGTGACGATTTGCGCCACGGCCTTGGCGATCTGTCCCGCCGCGTGACCTTTGGGTACATCGGAGTTGACCGAAACCGCCAGCGTCGCATCCCGTTCCGGGAAATAGACCAGCACCGTCGTGTAGCCGGGGATATCGCCGTTGTGGCCGATCCAGCCGTGGGTGTCGAATATGGCGAAGGAGTAGCCCGCACCCGGCGCGGCGGCGCTGGGGTTGGCCAGCCGTCGCGCCTGCGTCTGAGGGCTGAGGGCTGAGGGCTGAGTAAGGCGCCGGTGCAGGCGACGGTGAAGGCAAACCGGATGCAACGCACAGCGGACCTCGCTTCTCGCGAAAGGGCTCGGCCCGACTATGTCGGACCCGCAGCAGCAGCGCAGGCGTTACTGGCTGGTGAGAGCCGATTTTCTGGCACGGCTGCCCGTGTCGGGTCAGGCCATTTGGCGCATGATTCGCAAACCCGATCTGGGCCGCTGTGCGCGGCGTTACACTTTCCAGCAATTGCTTCCGTCTCGCAGGACTAGGCCAGATGCGCGCTTAGCGGAGTGTGTGGAGC